>NZ_JBFAAF010000052.1:0-56384 GCF_040639595.1 Micromonospora sp. NPDC023814 | reverse complement strand
CTCGACGCTCAGCGGCGGACAGGGTCGACGGTGGAGGTGTCTTCGGCCGCAGCGGCCGAGACACCACGGGTGGCTGCTGACGCCGGTAATGAGTCACGCTGCGCCGGCACGGTCGCGGCGGCGGCGCGCGGCGCGTTGGCGGCCGGCGCGGTGGCGGCCAGGTCCAGGGTGGGGCCGGTGAAGCGGGCGGCGCCGCCGTGGCGGCTGCCCGCGTAGGCGGCCGGTGCGGTGGCCGCGAACCGGGCCAGCAGGTCACCGCCGCGGGCGGCGAGCCGCGCCGTCGCCGGCTGGGCGGGCAGGGGCCGGCCGGCGGCGTCCGGGTCGTCGATGATGATCCGGTCGTACGCGGAGTCGTCGGCCAGTTCGGCGAAGGTGGTCAGGTCGGCCGTCGGCAGGGTGGTGTTCTCCGGCAGCGCGACGGTCCGCCCGGCGGCCAGCCGTACGAACCCGGGGGTGGTGAGCTGCTCGACGGGGGACAGGTCGCGGAACTGCCCGGGCGCGAAGTCGTCCTCGACGGTCTTCCCGAGGCTGCCGGTCACGGTGTCGTCGCCGGTGCCGACGCTCACCCCGGTCAGCGTGAACCGGTTCGGTCCGCTGATCCGGGACGTGCCGATGCGCTGCAGGTCGGTGTCCAGCGGCAGCACGTTCTCCCGCACCGACAGTTGCGCGCCGGGTTGCAGCAGCATCGGTCCGGTCCAGCCGGTCAGGTCGCGCAGCGTCACCGGCTTGCCGGCGCCGATGGCGGGGCGGATCTCCCAGGCCTCGGGTGCGGACAGCGCCGCGCGCAGCGTCTCGGCGGCGTCGACGTGGGTGGGTTCGTCGGCTGCGGCGGTGTCTCCGTCGGTCCAGCTGAACTTCGCCGACACCTCCCAGAACAGGAACTTGATCTGGGCCTCGCCCCAGGCCTTCCACGGGCCGGGCCCGGAGACGCCGATGAGCAGGTTGATCGCGAGGAGTTCCTTGTCGCCGTACTTCAGCGACACGGTGGCGCCGATCTCGGCGGTGAACCAGAACGGCTTGAACTGGAACATCACGTCGAGCCAGGCGCGGCCGTCGATGACGAAGCCGCCGCCCTCGAAGTGCAGCTTCAGCTCCGCGCCGAACTGGGCGGTGTTGCTGGTGACCGCCAGGTAGGCCAGCAGGTCGATGCCCTTGCCGGACTTTTGCAGGGCGATGCTGAAGCGTTTGACCGGCGGGAAGCCGGGCGGGGGTGTGTAGCGGGGGTGGAAGCCGCCGATCGACATGGCGAAGGTGCGCCAGGCGCCCCAGCGGGCCCGCAGCGCCATCTCCCCGGAGACCGGCCGGCCGAACAGCTTCGAGTCGATGAGTGCGGCATCGAGGCTGATCTCGCGGCGGGCGAAGTCGACCATGCCGAAGGAGTCCAGCCGGAACCTGCCGGCGTCGGAGAAGTCGATCACCAGCTTGCCGAGCAGCAGGATGCGTACCGGGTCGGGGAACTCGACGAGCACCCCCAGGTCGGCGACGACCTGCCCGCCGAGGAAGTTCAGCCGCACCATCGCCCCGAGGACGGTGCCGGTGGTGTCGACCGGGAACAGCCGGCTGAGGGTGGCGATGACGGCCGGGGCGTTGGCGACGGGGTCCTGCGGGAACAGCAGCGCGTCGAGGGTGCCGGAGCGGGCGGCGTTGCGGAACTCCTCGGGGTTGCTGCGCCGGTTGTGCCCGACGACCAGGCCCAGGCCGGTGATGGAGATGCCCCAGAACAGCATCAGCCCGGGGAACCACTCGTACGTGCCGGCGAGCAGCAGGGAGAAGCTGTGCCCGCCGTCGGCCTCGGTCAGCCGGCTGCCGTCGGGGTTGCGGGTGTTGAGGATCGCGGTGGCCTGGAGCCGGAACCCCTTCATCGGGGCGAGCGGCGTGGTGGAGGTCATGCCGAGCTGCAGGGCGCCGGCGTACATGCCGCGGGGCTCGTCGACGAACAGGTAGCCGCCGCCGGAGACGAGGCCGTTGTCCATCCGCAGCGCGACGCCGTCGGGTGCCTTGAACCCGGGTGCCAGGTCGGCCACGCCGAGGTTGCCGCCGCGGGCGGCGTCCCCACTGCCGGCGGGCAGCGCCGGCGGGAAGGTGAGGTCGGCGCGGACGCCGATGTTCTCCACCGTGACGCGCAGCGGCCCCAGCGTGGCCTGCACGGTGGTCGTGATTAGCAGGCTGACCGCGCGGGTCTGCGTGGAGGCCTGCAGCGCGATGCGCAGCCCCTCGATGCCGATGCCATGCCAGGACAGGTGCACCGGGTACTCGGCGGCCAGGGCGGCGGCCCCGGCCAGGTGCAGGCCGGTGCGCATCGACCAGGCGGCGCCGAGGTCGAGGCCGAGGCGCAGCCCGTCGGCGGGCAGCAGCTTGGCGAGCAGCCCGTCGCCGTCGCCGGCGCGGATGACCAGCTCGGCGCGGCCGGCCTGCACGCCCAGCTCGACGTCGTCGCGGCCGGCGCCGAGGCTGGCCCGGCCGGTGATGACGAGCTGCCCGACGGCGAGGTGGGTGCCCTCCGGTGCGCCGATGATCCAGCCGGGCTCGCCGGCCGGCGCGATCCGGGCGATCTCGGCGGCCCACTTGACGACGGCCGCGTCGCCGCTGAACGTGACCCCGTCGCTGTTGACGGCGATCGCGGGGCCGGCGCCGCTGAGGTCGGTGGCGACGTTCCACGCGCCGATCGACCCCTCCAGGTGCGCCTCGCCGGTCGGGGCGAGGACCACGGTGAACCGGCCGTCCCAGCTCGCCAGGCCGAGGGTGACGCCGACGCCGAAGGTGGGCTGCCACGGCGCGAGCCCGGCGCCGGTCGGTGGGGGTTCCCCGCCGGGGGTGCGCAGCCCGGTGAACCGCAGCCGCAGCAGGCTGTCCGCCAGCCGTCGCCCCACCTCGCCCTGGTCGGGGCCGACGCCGGGGCGCACGCCCTGGTCGGCGTCGAGGCCGAGGGCACGCAGCGCCCGGGCCAGCCGGGGCAGCAGCCGGGCGGACAGCTCCGCCACGCCCTCCGGGGTGTCCCAGCCGGCCGGGGCGTACAGGTCGCGGAAGTAGCCGCCGGGGTCGGCGACGAGGTCGACGGCACGTTCGAGGTGCAGCTCGTCGCGCCGGCGGGGTAGCCGGATCGGGGCGTCGCCGGGCGGCATCGGCGCGCTGGGCAGGCCGTCCGTGGCGGGGGTGACCAGGCCCAGCAGGTCCAGCACGGGCACCGTCCACGGCGCCCGGCGCAGCAGGTACGTCAGCACCAGCAGGTCGAGCAGGGCGTCGGCGAGCTCCTCGGGCAGGCCGGCCACGTCGGGCAGCTGCCCCTGCAGCGTCGGCGGGAGGGTGCCGATCCTGCCGAACGCGTCGCCGGCGGTGGCACCGAGCTTCTTCACCGCCTCCAGGCTGTCCAGCTCCGCCTCGGCCGCCGCGCCGAGCGCCTCGAGGGCCGGGCCGATCGTCTTCACCCAGTCCTCGAAGCGGGCGGCCTCGAACCCGCTGACCGCCTCCAGGTCCCAGCCCAACGCGCGCATCAGCCGGGCCCGCTGCCACGGGTCGTACGCGGCCAGCACCGGCTCGGCCAGCAGCCGGATCTCGTTCCACAGCAGTGCCAGCGCGTTCTTGGAGTCGCTCATCATTCACCCCGTCCCTTGTGCTGCCGGCCGCTGTCCGTCGCCGGTGGTGTGCTGCTCACGCGGTCACCCGCGGCAGGTCGCCGAGGTCCAGCCGCAGCGACCCACGGGCCGCCGACAGGCCCCGCTCGGCGGCGGGCAGCGCGTCCAGCGGCAGCGTGTAGTGCCGCCCCGTCGGCCACGACGGCCAGGCGGCGAGCCGGGTCAGCGCGGCGGTGACCTCGGCGTCGCCCGCGACGACCTGGCCGATGGCGGTGATCAGCGCGGTCTCGTGCGCGTCGGTCCAGCCGGTGGGTGGCCCGCTGAAGTCCGCGCCCAGCGCTCTGGCCTTCGTGAGCACCAGGTGCAGCGGGGTGGCGGCGCGCGCCCGCGTGCGGAACTCCGGCTTCTCCGCGTTCGCCGACGGCGGCCCGACCGCGACGAGCTGGTGCGCCCGGTGCTGCTGCCAGCAGGCCAGCAGCGCCACCGCCCGCTCGGAGGTGAACAGGTCACCGACGCGGGCCCGCCGCGGGTTGCCGTCCGCCCCGGGCACGTTCGCCACCGTGGGGGAGACGTCCGGGTCGGGGGAGTCCCAGTCGGTGGCCAGCAGGTCGTGCAGCCGCTGCCGGGCGAACGCCCAGATCCCCCGGCGGACGCCGTCGTGGCCGCGCAGCGCCAGCGCGTAGCGGTGCATCCAGTGCCACGACCGCAGCCCCAGCAGCTCCAGCGTCGTGCTGATGCCCTCGCGGGCGGCGCCGGTCGCGTCGGTTCGCGCCGGGCGGGCCCGCAGCACCCGCAGGTCGGTGAAGAGCAGGCCGCCGCCGTCGCGCCCCCACCCGGGCACGGCGGTGACGCCCGCCAGCCCGCCCAGCGCGTCGTAGGCGTCCCGGTCGGTGGCGCGCAGGAACGCCAGGTACGCCCACATCTCGCCCGGCTCGGAATTCAGGTCGAGGAAGGTCGGCACCGACGTCGGCGTGACCAGCGGGCCGTGCGCCCGCCAACCGAACGGCCCGAACCGGATCACCGCCGGGTCGTCCGCGGCGACCGCGTCGAGGTAGCCGCCGGCGGCGTCCGGCACCCGGTTCTCGGCGACGGCCCGCAGCACCTTGAAGGTGGACAGCTGCCGGGCGGCCCGCGCGCCCGCGTCCCCGCCGGCGCCGATCGCCGCGACCAGCGCGGCCAGCGACGGGCCGCCGCTGTGGTCCTGCGGGCGCGGCAGCACCGCCTCGGGCAGCAGCTCCAACTCGGCGTCGAGCACCGGGCCGCTCCACTCGGCCCCGGTGGGGTGCGCCCGGTACGCGCCCAGCCGGATCAGCTCCGGGTACCCGTCCGGGGCGCGGCCCGCCCCCGACGGCCGCCCGGTGACCACCCGCGAGTACACCCGCCGGTCGGCGGCGGTCACCTCGTCGAAGTTCCACACGTTCGGCTGGTCCAGCCGCTGCGGGACGTCCCCCGCCACCTGCCACGCCTCGACCACGACGGGAGAGCGCCACCGCTTGTCCAGCCAGTGCTTGATCGCCACCTGGGTCGCCAGATCGGCCATGCCGCTGACCGGCCCGAGGTACCGTTCGGCCTCCGGCACGTCCACCGGCTGCAACCGGTCGGAGTAGCGGGGCGCGGTGGCACCGGCCGGCTCGACCGCGGCCCGCTCCCGGCGGGCGTACGTCTGGAACTCCAGCACCGCCCAGTAGGTGAGCAGGCCGTACACCCCGTCGACCTCGGCCGGTGCCAGGAAGCCCAGCGTGGCCAGGTCCTGCTGCAGCCGGGTCACCCAGCGGTCCTTGACCAGATCCACCGGCCGCTCCAGCCCGTCATAGCGGGCCTTGGCCGTCACCGTGGCGTCCCGGTCGTCGGCGCGCAGGTTCCACCCCCCGTACGGCGGGGTGACGGCCAGCGAGCAGCCGAAGGACAGATCCACGGTGAACGTGGTCAGCGCGGCCGCCCGGTTCTCGCCAGGCAGGTGCCACCACAGCCGCTGCGTCGCCGACTTGCACTCCCCGTCAGGCCAGTCGAAGGTGACCTCGCCGAGGTTGTTGCGGCCGACGATCTCCTTGCCGTTGCCCCACGACCCCTTGTAGTGGTCCAGGTTGCGGGCCGCCGCCAGGTACTGCGCGAGCGCCTGGTCGCGCGGCAGTCCCGCCGGGTCCACCACCGACTCCGGCGTGCCGTCGCGGCGGACCTCCGGGTCGGCCTCGTCGTGGCGGACGAACTGCACGTGCACGTTCCACTCGGGATGCCGGGTCAGCACCTTCAGCGCGTCGAGGTCGCTGACCGAGGGCCGCCCGGACACCCACCAGCCGGTCACGTCGTCGGCGGCCAGCGTCACCTGCACGCCGGCCTGCATGCGCTGGCCCTCCTTGTCGGGCAGCTCGTTGGCCCAACCCACCAGGTCGATGCGGCCGGTGCCGTCCAGCAGCGGCACGTACCCGAGCGCGTGCAGGATCCGGGTCTTGCCGTCCTCGTTGCGGAACCCGCTGGACACGAACCCGGCGAGCACCCCCTCGGTGCGGTTGACCCCCTCGAACGGCTTCGCCGGATCGGGCCCGCACGCGTACGGCAGGGTGGCGGAGTAGCGGATCCGCTCGGCGGAGCCGAAGTGGATGTCGCCGCCGAGCATGACCAGCCGCCGCCGCCGGACCCCGTCGGCGCCGGGTGGCGCCGCCGCGAACAGCCGGGCCAGGATCTTGTGTACGGCCGCGTCGCTGGTCACCCACGCGTCCTCCGCGTCGGCCTCGTACCGGCCGGCGAACACCTTCGCGAGGGGCTGCGCGAGCTGCTCCAGGACGGGCACGCCGAACAGGGCGACCGGCTGGGCGACGACGGTGACCGCGTCGTCGCCGAGCACCCCGCCGCCGCTGATCATCTCGTTGAGCGGCTGGTCGTCGTAGAGCAGACCGCCCGGCTTGCCCGCGCCGGCCGGGTACTGCCGCCAGGTGCGGGTGTCCAACGCGACCAGCTGGTAGCGCGGCCAGGTGACGGTCCAGTGGTAGGTCAGCGCGCCCGCCGGCCGGGCCAGCCGGCCCTCGCTGGTGACCGCCGTGGGCAACCCGAGACGGGTCCGCAACGCCAGGTCGTCGCCGTCGTTGGGGGCGGCGACCCAGCCGCGCAGCGCGGCCAGCGCCGCCCGGCCCGGCTCCCCGGCCGCCCCGGCCTCGGCGTACCGCTCCGGGGTGTTCCCCCACGCCTGGAACACCGCGTACGCGGCCAACGCGTTGCGCACCACCCGCCGGCCCAGCGGGGAGGTCACCACCGCGTCGGTGACCCACGAGCTGGTCATGTTCCAGTCGTCGGTGACCTCGTGGTCGTCGGCCACCATGTACGTCGCCACGTTCGCCAGCTGCCGGCGCACGGCGCCCAGCCCCTGCCGGAACGTCCGCAGCGCGAGCGCCTGTCGCTGCCACCGCTCGAACCGCTCGATGATCTCCTTCTGCTGGGCGCTGGGCGTGTACGCCCGCCCGGCCAGCATGAGGTCGTACACCGTCTCGCCGGGGCGGCGGTCCTGCGGGTCCTTCAGGATCCGGGTGTCTGCCGGCAGCACGTGCTCGAACCTCGGCCAGCTCTCCGGCCACAGCACGTCCGACCAGACCAGCAGGTACATGCACAGGTACTCGCGCAGTGACATCAGGTGGCTGTCGGCCGCGCCGGAGGTGAACTTCGCGTCCTTCGCCATCGTGTCGGCGCGTTTGCCCGGCGCGTACCGCGCGTCCGTCGGCTGTTCGGTCGTCCCGACCGGCAGCACCTCGGCGGCCAGGCCCAGCCGGGCGGCCACCCCCAGGTACGCGGGCACCGCCGGGTCGCTGCCGTTCGCCGCCAGCGCGTCGTGGCCGTGGATCAGCGCGAGCAGCGGGTCGGCCACGTCGTCGGCGTAGATCTGGTCCCCGCCGAGCACCAGCTGGTGCGGGCGCTGGGCCGGGTCGCCCGCCGCGGCCGCGATGATCGGGTCCAGGGCGGGGAACGCGTCGTAGCCCTCGCCGTGCGGCTTGCGGCACGACCCGTGGAAGATCCGCAGCCGGTTCGGGTCACCCGGCGGGGTGGCGAGGGTCGGGAACGCGGGCGCGGCGGCCGGCGCCTGCGGGTGCCCGACGTACGTCAGGGCCGCCCGCGCCGCCGCCGCGTCGGCGGCGACCACGCCGGCGTCGAACAGGCTCCCGGCGGTCGAGCCGCCGGAGAACCCCAGGTCGTAGCCGTAGAGGACGCCGGGGTGCAGCGTGATCCCGCTCGCGGTGACCGCGACGACGTGCAGCCGCTCCCCGAGCCGCACCGTCGTACGGCTGGCGGTGCCGACCGTGGCGCCGCGGGCGAACCCGGGAGCCGCGCCGACCGCGAACACGTTCAGGGTCACCGTGCACTCCGCGCGCAGCGCGACGAACACTGTGACGCCGGTCGGGTCGACCCGACGTACGACGGGACCGCTGAGCACCAGTGGCAGACCTGACGGAGCAGTCATCGCGCATCCCTTCGCCCACGGCCGAGCGACGGGACGGTGGGAGTCGCGCGGTGTCTACGACGATTGAAGTCGCCGGGATCCGCCGCGCCTACCGGGCAACGGTGCGGAAGACCCGTCCCGGCGTTCGGCAACCACCGGATCCACGACGGGCGGGCCGAGCCGTCCGGGCGGGCCGGGTGCCCACTCAGTCCGTTCCTCTGACGGAGACCCGACGCCGGCTTGCCGCCGGGCATCGCGGCGCGGTAACACCGGCAGTGCCGGGCCAGGTGCCGACGTGGTCGCATGCCTTTCCCCTCCCCGTGCGGACGCCGCTCCGACGGCCGATGTCGGCACGGGAACGTGAGTCCGGATGTCGTGGTGGCCCGCCCGTTCATCGGTGTGGTGCGAGCGGGCTGTGCCGGGCGTAGCCGTTGCCGCGCAACGATTCCGGCGGGTCTGCCGGCCACCTCGTCCGCAAGTCTGTCGGCCCGGGGGGTACCAGCGACAGGGTCCGCTGTCCCGGGCGGCCGGGACACGGGGTCCGGATCTTTCAACCGTCCGCACGACAACTGCTGCCCATCCATCCGGGATGGCCTGCCGGTCCGAGCCCTTCGGGTAGACCGGCCAGGAATGCGCCGTTGAGGCGGTCCTCCGGTCAGCGGCAGTTGTGGATCATCGCCTTATGGCGAGCGACTTCCCACCGTGTGGTGGTGGGGCGGGCCAGCGCTGGCCAACCGACCCGCCGCCCGGCCGGCAGGTCCGCCCCGTGTGTGTGTTGACCAGCACTTTGTCTTCTCTCGGCCCTGTCGGCGTCCGTCGGGCCCTGCGCGAGCCTGGCAGCCGACCGGGACGGCCGATACGAACGCCCGCTGCCGTCTTGACGGGCGCGTCGAGCGGTTACGGTTACCGGATGATCACTCCCGCGCAGACGACGAGCCGGCTGAACAAGGACATCGGCGCCGTTGTGCGGCCGCTGGGCTTCCACGGCACTCGCGGGACCTGGTCGATCGTCACGATCGACGGCGTCGCACAGGTCACTGTCGGACGGAGTGTGATGCGCAGCGTCGGCGGCGGCACCATCTTCGTCAACGTGGGCATCGATGTGGTGCCGGTTGCCTGGTGGGAGTACCTGAACTGGCGCGCCGCCCGCTGGGGCCAACCTCCGATCCCGTTGGACAAGAACGCCACGTCCTACCGGATCGGGTTCGTCGAGACCCGCCAATGCCCGGAGGACAGCTACTACCACCTGCGCATGGACCCTGACAGGTACCCGGCGACCGTGACGACGACCGAGGAACTCGACCACGCCGCGGCGCTGCTGGCCGGTGCGGCCGACAAGCTCGCCCACACCGCGCTCGACCTGCTCCGCCCGGGCCGTTACCTCGACGCGCTGCGCGGCATACCCGACCTCGGCGGCGCGATGTGGGAGCCGCTGGTGGTGCTGCTCGCCGAGGGCGGCCCGTCGGCCGAGCTCGACGCCGCGATCGAGGACATGAGTGCCGACTACCCCAACTACGGCTTCGGCCCACCCGACATGGAGGTCGAGTACGCCCGCATGCGGGCCGCGGCGGCGGTGTGAGCGGCAAGGTGTTCGAGGAGATCATCTAGTGCGGTAACCAGGTACGTTCACCGGGTCTGACGGGCCACGCGGCTCTCGGTCGCGGGCAGCCCCATCGTTGTTGGCGTTCGCTGCGGACGCGGGCGCGTTCACGGCGTTGAGCTGCCAGGACGTCGGGATGGCTGGCGTTGGCGGTGCGCCAGCGTAGGTATGCCCGTAGTTCGCGGGCGAGGAGTCATCGACTCCTCACATGCGCGGGCCACGCCCCTGGGCGAAAAGGTCCCGCTATTGGCTTTGCGCCGGACCTGAAAGGTTTGAGTTGGGTGCTGGGCGGCGGTCGTGGGCGGCTTGGGCGAGGGCGGCGATCAGGGCGGTGTGTGCGGCGGTGCGCCATACCAGGGCCCAGGAGCATGTGGGGGCGGCGCGTACGGGTAGGTAGGTGATGCCCGGCCAAGAGTAGTAGCGGGAGGCTTCGACCTGCACTGGTTGCACGACGGTGCCGGCCGCGACGACGGTGAGGACTTCCTGCCAGGTGGCGACTGTCGGTCCGCGGCGTACTTCTCGGCCGGTCGGGGTGTGGAACGGCACGAGCGCTTCTTCCCAGTAGCGGGGGATGGGCGTGGCGGTTTGGGGGACGAGGTAGTCACCCAGGTCTTCCATGCTGGCCTCACCCTTTCGCGCGAGCGGATGGTCGTTGGCGACCATGAACATGATCGGGGCGGCGCGCAGGACCGGTCCGACGGTCAGATCGGGCTCGGTGACCGGTGTCCACAGCAGCGCGACGTCGACCTCGCCGGTGCGCAGCGGCGTGAACGGGTCGGCGACGTGCACCTCCCGGAACCGCAGCTCACAGCGGGGGTGTCGAGCGCGGAACAGGCCGGTGATGTCGGCGACGGCCTGGGCGAGGGCACCCATGGTGCCGAGCGTGAGTGTTCCGTGCATTCCGCGCGCGGTGGTGGTGGCGGTGTCGATCGCGGTGAGGATGCCCTGGTAGCTGATGGCGAGGTCGTCCCGTAGGCGGGCGCCGATCGGGGTGAGCGTTACCCGGCGGCTGGTGCGCTCGAACAGCGCGGCGCCCACGCGGCGTTCCTGCTTCGCGATCGACTGACTGATCCGGGCCTGGGACACGTGCAGGCGCGTCGCGGTGCGCCCGAAGTGCAGTTCCTCGGCCAGCGTCAGGAAGATCTCGATATCGCGCAGTTCCACGCGGCCTCCCCTCGAGCGCTGGCGATCGATAACCCATCGATTATCGAACCTTACTGGATCTTGGGTTGTTGCGGTTCGGGGCCCGGGCGATCGTGGACAGCGAACCGGTTGACCGGGTCCCTGACCCGATAGAGGAGCTGCCCCATGGCAACGATGCGCCCCGCAGGCCTGCATGTTCGGTCCAGGACACGCGGGCCACCGCAGGCAGGTGACCAGCGACCCGTCCACCTCATTAGGAGCACGATGCGTCAGCGCAAGCTCGTCTACTACGTCGCGGCGACCCTCGACGGCTACATCGCCGGCCCGCAGGGGCAATACGACAGCTTCCTCCACGAGGGCGACCACATGGCCGCGTTGGCGGCGGAGTTTCCCGAGACGATTCCCGTGCACCTGCGGGACCACTTCGGGCTGGTCGGCGTCCCCCACCGACGGTTCGACGCGGTCGTGATGGGCCGTGGGACCTACGAGCCGACCCTGAGCGTGGGCACCACCAGTTCCTACCCGCACCTGCGCCAGTACGTCGTGTCCCGGTCACTGACCGTCGACGACCCGACAGTGAAGGTCGTCGCCGAAGACCCGATCGGCTTCATCCGCCGTCTCAAACAGGAAGACGGCGCCGGCATCTGGCTGTGCGGCGGCGGTCACCTCGCCGGTCACCTGCTCGCAGAGATCGACACGCTGATCATCAAGCGCCACCCGATCGTCGCCGGCGCGGGAATCCCGCTGCTCGCCGGCAACTACCAGCCGACCCGGTTCGCTCCCACCTCGACGCGGGAGTTCGACAGCGGGGTCACCCTCCTGACCTACACCGCTCAGACATGACCTGGAGCCCGCCCGTGCACATCACCGCATCCACCATCTCCCTGACCGTCGACAAGGTGGCCGAGTCGGCCACTTTCTTCACCACCCATCTCGGGTTCAACCAACGCATGGCCGCCGACGGGTTCGCCTCCCTCGGGCGCGACGACGCGGCCGTCGACATCGTGCTGCTGCGTCGCGGGACCGAGGTGCTGCCCGAAGGATTCCGCGACGAGCATGCCGCCGGAGTCATCGTCGCGTTCACCGTCACCGACCTCGCCGCCCACGAGAGGAAACTTCGCGCGGCAGGCGTTCCCATCACCATGCCGCTACGGGAAGAACCGTGGGGCGAACGCCTGTTCCAGGTCACCGATCCCAGCGGCATCACCGTCCAGTTCGTCGAATGGGCCACCCCGGGCCCGGAACAGCAGGAGGCCTGACATGAGCAGCATCCCCACGACCCTGGTGTTGGGCGGCACCGGCAAGACCGGTCGCCGGATCGTCGACCGGCTGACCGCACGCCGCGTGCCGGTACGGGTCGGCTCCCGCTCCGGCGCACCCCGGTTCGACTGGTCGGACCGGGCCACATGGTCTGCCGTTCTGACCGATGTCGACGCGGTGTACCTGTCCTACGCCCCGGACCTCGCGGTCCCCGGCGCGATCGACGACATCCGGGCCTTCACCGACCTCGCCGTATCGACCGGCGTCCAGCGGCTCGTCCTGCTGTCCGGCCGAGGCGAGGACGAGGCACAGTCCTGCGAGAAGTTGGTCCAGGACGCCGGCGTCGACTGGACGATCATCAGGGCGAGCTGGTTCAACCAGAACTTCAGCGAGAACTACCTGCTGGAGCCGGTACTGGCCGGCGAGGTGATCCTCCCCGCCGCAGAGGTGGCCGAGCCCTTCGTCGACGCCGACGACATCGCCGACGTCGCGGTCGCGGCGCTCACCGAAGCGGGACACACCGGTCAGGTGTACGAGGTGACCGGACCACGACTGCTGACCTTCGCCGACGCGGTCGCGGAGATCGCCGCCGCGACCGGCCGCCCGATCCGATTCGCGCCGACCAGCGCCGCGGACTACGCGACCGCACTCACCGACCATGGCGTGCCCACCGATGCTGTCACCCTGTTGACCTACCTGTTCACCACCGTGCTCGACGGACGTAACGCCCACCTCGCCGACGGAGTTCAACGAGCTCTGGGCAGGCCACCCCGCGACTTCACCGACTACTGCCGAGACGTGGCGGCCACCGGAGGCTGGACCGCCTGAGCCCGCCGGCGCCGACGCAGCGGCGTGATGTGCAGGGCGCGGCATTCCTGGGCCGGGAACCGACCCTGCCAACGCCGGTGGGCAGCTGGCTCGGCTCCGGGACCGGACGGCCATGCTCGGCAGCGTCCTTGGGACCCGGCTGGCGATTCCATATCGGTACGCCACCTGCACGGGCGCCATGACAGGGGTACCCGCTCTCACCACCGGCGCGGGATCGGGCACTCCACCCGCGGGCCGACCAATCACCTGACAGCCCGTTCCGCCAGCAAGACCTTCGACTCGATAGGACCCCACGTTGACACCTGATCCCATGGCCGTTCACCCACTGCCGGCGCACCAGCGCGTGGTGTTCCTCAAACCGCTTGTCACGTCGCCCAAGATCGTCGTGGGCGAGTACACCTACTACGACGATCCCGACGGCGCGACCGGGTTCGAAGACCGCAACGTGCTCTACGGCTACGGGCCCGAACGGCTGATCATCGGCAGGTACTGCGCGATCGCCGCAGGCACCCGGTTCCTGATGGCTGGTGCCGACCACCCGACGATGGGCGTCTCCACCTTCCCGTTCACCATCTTCGGCGGCGAGTGGACCGAGCGGACCGTCGACATCGTCACCGCCATGCCGAGCCGAGGCGACACCGTCGTCGGCAACGACGTCTGGCTCGGCTTCCAGGCCACCGTCATGCCCGGCGTGCGGATCGGCGACGGCGCCATCATCGCGGCCGGCGCGGTGGTCACCGCCGACGTGCCGCCCTACACGATCGTCGGCGGCAATCCCGCCAGGCCGATCCGGCATCGCTTCGACGACACCGACATCGGCCGGCTGTTGCGCGCCGCATGGTGGGACTGGCCCGCCGACCTGGTCACCGAGCACGTCCGCACGATCCTGTCCGGCGCACCGGCCGACATCGAACGCATCGCCATCGAGAACGGACTGGAGCAAGCCCCGTGACAGCCGTGTCCATCCACGAGGACGTCGTGGCCGACCGCCAGTGGCTCCCACGCCATCGTCACCGGTTCGGACCGCGAGCTGTGGTTCATCATGGTCCGTAGTGGCCAGATCGGCCGGCTCGTCCCCGGCGGGTGAGCCCACCAGCCACCAACTCGATCCGACGTGCGGGCCGACGATCATCATCACCAGGCCGGGGCGGCGCCCTCTGGTTCGTCGAGATCGCCGCCGGCCAGTCGGACGGATCACCACCAACGGCACGATCGTAGAGTTCCGCTGCCCGCCCGCGCCGGCCGACCGCCCGCCATCACCACCGGCGGCAACGGTCACCTGTGTTCACAGAGTGGGGCGGCAGCCGCGTCGGCTCGATCACTCCCGAAGGCGTTCTTCGAGGCGCACGACCCGCCAACACCACGCTCCGAGCCGCACGACACCGCCCTCGGACACGACGGAGCGCTGTGTGCGGCGCTGGAAATCGGCGCCCTCGCCCGCATCACCGTCAACCCGGAACCGTCACCCCAGAACAGGAGAAGGCCATGACTGTCACGTTCAACCACACCATCATCGCGGCGAAAGACCGGCACGAGTCGGCACGATTCTTCCGAGAGCTTTTCGAGCGCCCCGAAGCGCCGTCATGGGGCCCGTTCACCAACGTTCTGCTCGACGAGGGCGTGCTCCTGCAGTTCGCCGAACTGCCAGGTGTCGACGAGATCCACATGCAGCACTACGCGTTCCTGGCCGACGACGACCTCTTCGACCGGGCATACGCACGCATCCAGGCCTTGGGCATCGAGCACTGGGCCGACCCCCAGATGACACGCCCCGGCCAGACCAACACCGAGCACGGCGGGCGCGGCGTCTACTTCAAGGACCCCGCCGGCCACGCCATCGAAATGATCACCAGGCCATACCTCCAATCCGAGAACTGAGGGTGTGTGGGCGCGGGGCGCCGCAGCACCTCCGGTGAGTACGGCAGGTACCGCCTGTCCACATCGAGGCCGCGCATGAGCCGCCCGAGAAGGGCGCCCGACGGCGGGATCCTCGCGCAGGCCGTACCCGGGGTACCGGCCGCGAGATGGCAATCTTTGCACCCATGATCCGTGATCTCATCCACCTTAACTGAACGGCGTTGGTACTAGTCTCGGCGTATGGCGAGGTACTACGACGTGCACCCGGACAATCCCCAGCCCCGGGTTCTCCGGCAGGTCGCCGACCTGATCCGGGACGGCGGGCTGATCGCCTACCCGACGGACTCGTGCTTCGCGTTCGGTTGCCAACTGGGCAACCGGGCCGGGCTGGATCGGATCCGGGAAATCCGTCGGCTGGACGAACGTCACCACTTCACGCTGGTGTGCCGGGACTTCGCCCAACTGGGCCAGTTCGTGCAGGTCAGCAACTCGGTCTTCCGGCTGGTCAAGGCGAGCACCCCGGGTAGCTACACCTTCATCCTGCCCGCCACCCGTGAGGTGCCGCGCCGGCTGCTGCACCCCAGGAAACGCACGGTGGGCGTACGCGTCCCCCGGCACACGGTCGCCCAGGCGCTGCTGGCCGAGCTCGGCGAGCCGTTGGTGTCGAGCACCCTGGTCCTGCCTGGCGACGACGAGCCGATGACCCAGGGCTGGGAGATCAAGGAACGACTTGACCACGTCCTCGACGCGGTGATCGACGCCGGCGACTGCGGAAAGGAGCCGACGACCGTGGTGGACCTGTCGCAACCCGAGCCGGAGATCCTGCGCGTGGGGGCAGGAGACCCGTCCCGCTTCGCATGATCCCTCCGCCGCGCTGATCGGCGTCCACCTGCCCGTCGACTCGGTGTGCCCAGCTTGCGCAAGGTGGAAGGCGCGTCGCGCCGGCCGGGTCCGGTGAGATGAGCCGTACTCCACGCCGCCGGCACCGGGGGCGTCCGCAGCGGAGGCGGTCTCGATGTACCACCAGCCCCCTGCAACCTGTCGCCGACTCGCTCGCGCTCAGCGCCGCCTGCGCCGCGCTGCCCCTGCTGACCCTGTTCGTCCTGCTCGGGGTCGTGCGGACGCGGGCCTGGGTCGCGGCTTCCGGCGCGCTGACCGTGGCGGTCGTCCTGGCCTGGGGGCTGTGGCGGATGCCGCTGTCGCAGACGCTGCTGGCCGCCGGTCAGGGCGCCACCTTCGCCCTCTTCCCGCTCGTCTGGACGTTCGGCACGGCGATCTGGATCTACCGCCTGACCGTGCACACGGGGCACTTCGAGACGCTGCGGCAGGGCTTCGGCCGGATCAGCGACGACCGCCGTGTCCAGGCCATGGTGATCGCGTTCTGCTTCGGGTCGCTGCTCGAGGCGCTGGCCGGGCAGGGCACGCCGGTGGCCGTCACGACGGTCATGCTGCTGGCGCTCGGCTTCACCCCGGTCCGGGCGGCCGCCGTGGCGCTGGCGGCCAACACGGTTCCGGCGGCCTTCGGGCCGCTCGGCCTGCCGATCACCACGCTGGCCGGCGTGACCGGGCTGCCCGCGACGGAGCTGGGCATGATGGCCGGCCGGCAGGTCCCGGTGATCGCGGTCGTCGTCCCGCTGGTCCTGCTCGTCGTCGTCGACGGCCGCCGGGGCGTACGGGAGCTGTGGCGTCCGGCGCTGGCGTGCGGCACCGCGTTCGCCGCGGCCCAGTTCGTCACCACGAACTTCCTGACGGCCGCGCTCGCCGACATCGTCGCCGCCTTCGCGGGGACGGTCGCCCTGCTGCTCGTCACGCGCCGGCCCGCGGTGCGGCAGGCGGTTCCCGTGGCGGCTGGCGGGGGCCTGCCCGAGCGCGACGCGCCGCCGCCGCGGGGCTCGCAGTGGCGGGCGTACGCGCCGTACGTGACGATCGTGGCGGTCTTCGCCGTCTCCCAGGTGCCGGCCGTCAAGCGCCTGCTCGATGCCGGCACGCTGACGGTCGCCTGGCCCGGCCTGCACGTGCGTACGGCGTCCGGCGCCCCGTCACCGCTGTCGACCTTCCGCTTCGCCTGGCTCGCCGCGCCCCGGCTCGTTGCTGGTCGTGGCCGGCCTGATCACGATGGCGCTGCTGCGGGTGTCACCGCGCGAGGCCGTGAGACTGTACGGGCGCACGCTGTTCGAGCTGCGGTGGGCGGTCCTGACGGTGGTCGGGCTGCTGGCCCTGTCCTTCACCATGAACGCCGCTGGGCAGATCGCCACCCTGGGCGTCTGGATGGCCGGCGCGGGTGGCCTGTTCGCCGTCCTGGCGCCCGTCCTCGGCTGGCTGGGGGGCGCCCTGACCGGCTCGGACACCTCGTCCAACTCGCTGTTCGGCGCGCTCCAGGTGGCGGCGGCGCAACGGGCCGGCCTCGACCCGGTCCTGCTCGCCGCGGCCAACGCCTCCGGCGGCACGCTCGGCAAGATGATCAGCCTGCAGAACCTCACGATCGCCGCCGCCGCTGTCGGACTCAGCGGCCGGGAGGGCGACCTGTTCCGGCGCATGCTCCCCTGGAGCGCGGCGCTGCTCGCCCTGATGTGCCTGCTGGTCGGGTTGCAGGCCACGCCCGTGCTGTCGTGGATGGTGCCGTGACGCGAGCCAGCCCCGGCGGAGCCTGCCCGCCTTCGTCAACGGTCTGCGACATTCGCCGGTCTTGTCACTGAACTGTCATGGAATCGCAAGGTCATCTCCAAGATTGACACCGAGAGTGATTGCGGCCCGTCGCCGGCGTCAGTGGTGGTCGAGCCCCGGCGAACCGCACGTACGTTCGCCATCCACGCACGATCGCCTATGAGCCGGAGACAACATCCCGAGTTCCCAGACCGCTGACGAGGTCGGGACAAACCGGAACTGCGGGCGCACCGGCGGGGAACAGCGCCGGAACTGCGGCCCGCGTTCCCGCGAGCCCACGGAGGTCCACAGACCATGGCCGTGCCCGCCACAGGTACGTCAACCGACAGCAAGACTCCGCCAGGCGGAGCACCAGTCCAGCCCGGCCGCCGTCGCGGGGACGTCGACCGGACGGTGCTGGGCGTCGCCGCCGCGGTGTCCGTGCTCTTCGTCCTGTGGGGCATCGTCGCGACCGACAACCTGGCGTCCGTCACCGGCGCGGCGCTCGACTGGGTGGTCAGAGCGTTCGGCTGGGTCTTCGTGCTGGCCAGCGCAGCCTTCGTCGTCCTGTCGGTCTGGCTGGCGTTCAGCCGGTACGGGCGGATCAAGCTCGGCCGGGACGACGAGAAGCCGGAATTCTCCACCGTCTCCTGGGTGGCGATGATGTTCAGCGCTGGCATGGGCATCGGCCTGATGTTCTGGGGCGCCGCCGAGCCGCTGTCCCACCTGGGGACCCCGCCGCGCGGTCTCACCGAACCGAACTCACAGCAGGCCGCCCGGGTGGCCATGGAGTACTCGTTCTTCCACTGGGCGCTGCACCCGTGGGCCATCTACGCGGTGGTGGGTCTGACGATGGCCTACTTCACCTTCCGCAAGGGCCGCCGTGGCCTGATCAGCAGCGCGTTCTTCCCGCTCATCGGCGAACGGGCCAACCGGGGCCCCGGAAAGGCCATCGACATCTTCGCGATCTTCGCGACGCTGTTCGGATCGGCGGTCTCCCTCGGGCTGGGCGCCCTGCAGATCAACAGCGGCCTGACGAACCTCTGGGACGTGCCGAAGTCCACCCCGCTGGCGATCGGGATCATCGCGGTGCTCACCGTGGCGTTCGTGGTGTCCGCCGTCACCGGCGTCAAGCGCGGCATCCAGTTCCTCTCGAACACCAACATGGTGCTCGCGGTGGCGCTGATGTTCTTCCTGCTCGTGGTGGGCCCGACGGTCTTCATCCTCAACAGCCTCACCGCCTCGACCGGCGGCTACCTCTACGACCTCATCCCGATGAGCTTCCGCACCGGCGCCTTCGGGGGCGAGAAGTGGATGGCGGGCTGGACCATCTTCTACTGGGCGTGGTGGATCTCCTGGACCCCGTTCGTCGGCGCGTTCATCGCCCGCATCTCCAAGGGCCGCACCATCCGCCAGTTCGTCCTCGGTGTGGTGGCCATCCCGAGCCTCGTCAGCTTCGCCTGGTTCTCGGTGTTCGGCGGTACCGCCATCGACCTGCAACTCGGCGGCACCGACCTCTCGGCCGCCGTGGCGGAGAGCCCGGAGGCTGCGCTCTTCGCGGTCCTGCGGGAGTTCCCGCTCTTCACCGTCACCGCGATCCTGGTGATGGTGCTGGTGGCCCTCTTCTTCGTCAGCGGGGCCGACGCCGCCTCGGTGGTGATGGGCACGCTCTCCTCGCGCGGCAACCTCGAACCGAGGGCATGGCTGGTCTCCATGTGGGGCATCCTGACCGGCCTGGTGGCCGCCGTGCTGCTGCTCGCCGGTGGACTGTCCGCCCTGCAGTCGCTGACCATCCTCGCCGCGCTGCCGTTCCTGTTCGTGATGGTCGGCATGGTCGCCGGGCTGCTGCGCGAGCTGCGTCGCGAACCCCTCAGCGCGACGATGGCCCCGGAGATCCGCGCCCTGGTGACCGCCACCGCGCGGCCGGAGCACGCGGACCCCGACCCTTCCTGACCCATCCCGCAGCCGCGGGCCGTCCCCACACCGGGGACGGCCCGCGCTGCCGTACGCGCCGCCGGCCCGGATGGCCCGGCCGACGGCGGCGCTCACGGGCTTGTCGCGGCGGCCGTTTCCGGGACGAGGGTGGCCTGGCTGCGGTGCGCGACCGGGATGATCAGCGCCGACGCCACCAGCGCGGCGACCGCGATGCCGAGCCATCCCCAGAAGCCGAAGGCGATGACCAGGCCGGACAGCACGGCCGGGCCGATGATGTTCTGCGTGATCACGTGCAGGTCGAACGCGCCCAGGTACTCGCCCTGCGCGTGCTCGGGGGCGAGGCCGAACGCGAGACCCCAACCCGAGGCGGCCTGCATCACCTCGGCCACCGACAGGATCAGCACCGCGGCGACGATCGCGACGGACACCAGCACCACGTTGTCGTCCAGGGCCGTCACCGCGATCACCGCGCAGCCGCCGGCAAGCCAGTAGCCGGAGCGCCGCGCGAGCCTGCCGGCCCCTTCCACGGTGTCCGCGCCCCGGCTGGCCCGCACCTGGAACAGGATGACGAACACCGTGTTGAAGATGAGCAGCAACGGGATCAGGAAGTGCGGCAGCGAGGTGCGGTTGAGCGCCCACAGCGGCATCGTGACCAGGATGACGGTGACGTGGGAGGCGAGCACCGTCGAGACGCCGATGACGGAGAGGAAGCGCGGGTCGCGTACGGCGGCGAAGCGCTTGAAGCCCACCGGGACGGGACGCGACGGCACGTCGGGCAGGCGGGTGACCAGCAGCGCGGCGCTGGCCATGAGCGCGGCGGTGGTGAGCGGAATCAGTACGAGCAGCCGCTGGTCGAGTGCGGCGACGGCGGCCACCCCGATGCCGATGCTGAAGCCGATGTTGAACACCGACCGCATCATCGCCTTGAGCTTGACCCGTTCCTCGGCAGGCACGAGGTTGCCGACGAGGGCCCCGTTGGTCGGGCCGGTGCCGTACTCGATGAAGCCGACGGCGACCACCAGGGCGAAGAAGTGGATCGCGTTGTCCACCAGGGCGTAGAGCCCGAAGCCCACCGTCAGCGCGGCGAACAGCATGACGAGCAGCCTGCGCGCCCCCACCCGGTCGGCGATCACACCGAACACGACCGACGAGATGAAGGCGGACAGGCCGGCGGCGGACAGGCCCAGGCCGACCTGCTTGGGGTCGAGGCCGACGCGGAGCGTGAAGTAGACGACGCTGCCGCTGAGGAAGACTCCCTTGCCGATCGATTCGGCCAGCCGGATCGCGATCAGTTTCCTGCGTAGCGGATCGGTCGGCACCAAACGGGATGAAAAATCAATCATTCGTGACAAGGGCATATTCGCACATCCTTGTGTGGTGGAGCGGCCGGCGTCAATCCTCGCGGCGGCGGGGCCGGGCGGGACAGGGCGTTCGGCGGACCGGGGTCGGGACGAGTTCCCGGGTGGGCAGGGAACTTTCCCGGTGGACGTCCGGCGCGCGGTGCGCTAGACGCCCGGCCTGATCCAGGTGGACGAGGGGTCCCCGGCGTGCGGCGCGGAGGCGGGACCTGCGGGTACATCGTCCCGGCATTCCCGGTCTGTCGCGGCCTGCTCCGTCGGTCGAAAAGGGTCTCCGATGGTCGTATTTAATTGATTTCGGAAAATGCGTCAGAAGATTGACATGGCTTCCGTCCGACTGACTTCATGTGTTGTTCTGTTCGCCGTCAGTAGATGTTCACGCCGACGCGGAGGTCGGCGCTTCCGCGACGCCTCCGGAAGGGAGGCGTCGCGGGCCGGTTAGGACGGGGTGAGGTGTCGTAATGGTCAGCGTTGGCTCGACCTCGGAACTGGCACATACGATGAGGCGGGATCCGGGAAGTGTCGCGGACGAGGCAAAACCTCGCACCGTGACGGTGGTGCTGGCCGACGCTCAGCCGGTGGTACGCAGGGGCCTGCATGCCCTGCTGTCCTCCTCGGCTGAGGTCAGCGTGGTCGCCGAGGCGGGGAGCACGCGGGAGGCGATGACATGCGCGGCGTCGCTGCGCCCCGACGTGCTCGTGCTCGACATCGAGCTGCCGGGCTTCCAGGTGGGGGTGACGCTGCAGGAGATCGCCCGGATGTCGCCCTCGACCGCCGTGCTGGTCTTCACCGCCGTGGAGGACGAGGGGGCGGTCTTCGCGGCCATGCGTGCGGGCGCGCGGGGCTACGTGCTCAAGAGCTGCCCGGGCGACGGCATCGTGCGGACGATCCGGGGCATCGCGACGGGCGAGGTGATCCTCGGCCCCCGGGTGGCCGACCAGCTCATCGGGCGGTTGGGTCGCGAGCCGCGCAACCAGCAGCTCTTCCCGGAGCTGACGACGCGTGAGCGGCAGGTGCTGGAACTGATCGCGTCGGGCATGCGCAACGTGGCGATCGCCACGCGGCTGAACCTCTCGCCGAAGACGGTCAGCAACCACATCTCGACCATCTTCAGCAAGCTGAACGTGTCGGACCGGCACGAGGCGATCGAGGTCGCCCGCAAGGCCAGGCTGGAACGCCCCGGGCCGTACGGGTCGAGTCTCGACACGGTGTCCGGCGGCGGCGTACCGCTGGCCCGCAGGCGTGGCGCCATGTCCCTGCCGGGGGTGGGCGGCTCGGCCGCCTGCACCGGCGCGCGATCGATGGAGAGGTGAGCGGAATGACCCTGGATCTGGAAGCGATCGCGAACCGGCTGGAGCCACGGTTCGGCAAGGCGGCGCACCGCTGGGTCGGCACGCTGCCCCAGCGACTGGACGAACTCGTCGCACAGTGGCAGCTCGACCTCGGCGACCAGCTCAAGTCCGGCAACTCCTCGGTGGTGTTCCGATGCCGCGGCCCGCAGGGCGACGCGGTGCTGAAACTGTCGCCCGACAGCTACGCCGTACGGGAGGAGGTCGACATGCTGCGCCAGTTCGCGCCCGGCGGGCGGGTGCCGGCGGTGCTGGCGGCCGTCAAGGGCGCCGTGCTGCTGGAGTCGATCCACCCGGGCACGCTGGTGGAGAAGATGCCGCAGCCGCCGTCGCCGCGGGAGTACGCCGCGTTCCTCAACGACCTGCACGGCGCCGGGGACCCGGCCGCCGCGCCGCGGCGGCTGGAGGACTGGATCGACGTGCTGTTCAACTCGGCGGTGCGGCGCGGCGCCGACCTCGCCGGGTCGAAGCGGCTGCGCGACGACCTGTTCGCGGTGCCCACCGACACGGTGCTGCTGCACGGCGACCTGCACCTGGGCAACGTGCTCAGCGGCGGCGCGAAGGGTCTGGTCGCCATCGACCCGATGGCCTGCGCCGGCGACCCGTGCTTCGACGCGGTCGACTACGTGCTGGAGGGCCTGGACCGCGCGGAGATGCTGCGCCGGCGCGACGAGCTGGCCGCGGCGGCCGGCATCGACGTGGAACGGCTGGACATGTGGTGCCGGGTGACCGCCCCGATCGGGGCGACGTACGTCAGCAACCCCGGCCATTCCGCGGAGCTGGCCGCCTTCGGGCGTGGCGAATACTAGTCGTTGCTCCGTTCGGCTCGGCGGCGTTTGTTGCGGGGGAACGGTTTCCCGGGTTGGTGGCAGGTGGTGCAGGCTACGCCGACGCCGGGTCTGCTGAGCGTGCGGTGACGGCGGGGCTCACCCGCCGCCACCGTGTCCACCGCCTTCCCTGGCCGGCGTCCCCGGGCTGGACGCGACGGTCGATGTCACGACCGGTCGTCCGTCACCTTGCCCTCGGGTCCGTCGGGCGAGGCAGGCATTGACGCTCGACAGTGCTCCGACTAGCGTGCCTCTTCACCGCGGCGTCGTCCCGTGATGACACCGGGTCAGTCTGGGAGGCAATGTGAGATCAAGAGTCCTGATGGCTTCGCTGGTGGCGGCGGGCTGCACCCTGGTCGCCGTACCGGCTGCGGCGGCACCCGCGTCCACGTCGTCCGCACCGGTGAACGCGGCGTCCGCCGCGCCCGGCGTGCGGCCGGTGCCCGGCGAGTACATCGTCCGGCTGCGTCCGGGCGCCGAACCGCGTGGCATCGCCCGTGCCCTGTCGGTCAACCCGCGGTTCGTCTACGAACGGGCTGTCAACGGCTTCGCCGCCGAGCTGACCGCCGGGCAGGTGCAGGCGCTGCGCCGCGATCCCGCGGTGCTCGCCGTCGAGCAGGACGCCTGGCTCGACGGCGTCGCCGAGGGCACCCAGGCCAACCCGCCGTCCTGGGGCCTGGACCGGGTCGACCAGCGCACGCTGCCGCTGTCCAACAGCTACACGACGACCGCCACCGGCTCCGGTGTGCACGCCTACGTCATCGACTCGGGCATCGACGTGACCCACCCGGACTTCGAGGGCCGGGCGACCTTCGACTACAACGCCATCGACCGGCGCAACACCGACTGTGACGGGCACGGCACCCACGTCGCCGGCACGATCGGCTCGAAGACGTACGGGGTGGCCAAGGGCGTCCGGCTGCACGCCGTGAAGATCCTCAACTGCCAGGGGTCGGGCAAGACCTCGGCCACCATCGCCGCGATCGACTGGGTGACCGCCAACGCGGCGAAGCCGGCGGTGGCCAACACCTCGTGGAACTGGACCTACTCCGACACGATGGCCGCCGCGATCACCGGGATGATGAACTCCGGTGTCTTCCTGGCCACCTCGGCGGGCAACACCGGCGCGGACTCCTGCGACCGGCTGCCCCGGGCGGTGACCGCCGCGGTGGCCGTCGCCGCGTCGACCAGCACCGACGCCCGGGCCAGCTACTCCTCCACCGGCGCCTGCGTCGACCTCTACGCTCCCGGCTCGGCGATCCTGTCGACCCAACCGAACAACACCACCGCCGTCTTCAACGGCACCTCGATGGCCACCCCGCACGTCGCGGGCATCGCCGCGCTCTACAAGAGCGTGAACGGTGACACCTCCCAGGCCACCCTGCACAGCTGGCTGGTCGGCAACGCCACCACCGGCGTCGTCCAGGGCGACCTGGCCGGCACGCCCAACCGGCTGGTCTTCACCGGCGGTCTCTGACCGTCCACCGACTGCCGTGGGGTGGCCGGCACCTGCCGGCCACCCCACGCGCCGCTCCAGGCCGGGCCCGCACCACCCGAGCAGCCGAACCGTCCCTCACCACCATCCGCCGGCTGGTCCTGTCGGGGACCTGCCGGGCGTACCCAGCCTGACCGGCCCCCGGTCCGACGGTTGACCCGCCGGACCGGGGGCCGAGTCGCGCCCGGCGAAGCGTGTGGGTGTCCGGCACCCGACCGGGAGGTTTTCCCTGGTGGGGCGGGGAAGGTCGCTCTGCCGGGCGGGACGTCCGGCAGGCCACGATCGACGCATGGTTCGTACCGGTCGTGCTTCCTTCGCTCAGGAACGACTCTATTTCCTCAACCAGCTCCAGCCCGGCAATCCGGCGTACGTGGTGGCCTTCGCGGTCCACCTGCGGGGCGCCCTGCAGCCCGAGGCGCTGCGCGGGGCGCTGATCCGCGTCGTCGCCCGGCACGACGCGCTGCGCACCACGTTCGCCCTGGTCGACGGTGTGCTCACCCAGCGGGTGTCGGCCACCCCGCACGCGGACATCGACGTCCAGGCGGGTGGGCGGGCCGACCGGGACACCCAGGAGACCTTCCTGCACGCCCTCGTGGCCGAGCAGGCCCGGCGCCCGTTCCGGCTCGGCGACGGGCCGGTGCTGCGCGCCTTCCTGCGGTCCTGGGGCCCCGACGAGCACACCCTCGCCGTGCTGGTGCACCACATCGCCTGCGACGGCTGGTCGGTGGGCCTGCTGCTGCGCGACCTCGCCGCCGAGTACAACGCCGCGGTGTCCGGCCCGGATGCCGCCGCGTACGCCGAACCGGCGGAGTCCTACCTGGCGTACGCGCAGCGGCAACGCGAGTCCTGGGAGCGCGACAGCTCCGGGCTGGACTTCTGGCGCGCCGAGCTGCGGGACGTCCCGCAGCTCGCGCTGCCCACCGACTTCCCCCGGCCGAGCGTGCTCAGCGCCCGCGGCGCGGTGCTGCGCCGCCCCGTCGAGCCCGAGCTGGTCGAGCGGCTCACCGCGTGGGCCAGGTCGCGGGGCGTGACGCTGTTCGCGGTGACGCTGGCCGCGTACGCCTCGGTGCTGTCGCGGTACGCGCGTCAGGACGAGGTGGTGGTCGGGGTGCCGGTGGCCAACCGGATGGACGAGGCCGAGGAGCGGATCGTCGGCTGTCTGGTCAACACGCTGCCGATCCGGCTCGACGTGTCCGGCCGGCCGGGCTTCGCCGAGCTGGTCGAGCGGGCCCGCCGGGCCAGCATGGCCGCGTTCGCCAACCAGGACGTGCCGTTCGAGCAGATCGTGCGGGCCACGGTGGGGGAGCGGCAGCTCAGCCACGCGCCGCTGTTCCAGACGTCGCTGACGGTGCAGAACTTCCCGTTCGCGTTCCCCGAGTTCGACGGGGTGAAGCTGACCGAGGTCGACGTCGAGGTCGACGTCACCAAGTTCGACCTGGGGCTGACCCTCGACGTGTCCACCGCCGCGCCGTTCCTGCGCGCCGAGTACAGCACCGAGCTGTTCACCCCGGAGACCGTCGCGACGCTGCTCACGCACTACCTGGCCTTCCTCCGGTCGGTCGTCGACGAGCCGGGCGCCGAGCCGTCCATGGTGGACGAGGCGGAGCGGCTGCTGCTGACCGAGGGGCTCAACCCGCCGATCCCGGAGCAGCCCGTCGACCACCCGTCGGTGCTGCGCCGGTTCGCCGGGCACGTGGCGAACTCTCCGGACGCCGTGGCGGTGCGCCACCGGGACGTGGAGGTCACCTACGCCGAACTGGACCGCTGGGCCGGGCGGATCGCGGCGGGCCTGGCCGATCGGGGCGTGCGGCGCGGCGACCGGGTCGGACTGCTGCTGCGCCGCTCGCCCGCGGTCATCGCGGCGATCCTCGGCGTCTGGAAGCTCGGCGGCGTCTACGTGCCGCTGGACCCGGAGTATCCGCAGCAGCGCCTCGAACTGATCACGGCCAGCGCCGCCATGCCGATCATGCTGGTGGAGGCCGGCACCGCGGACGCGGCCGCCGCGTTGGCGCGGGGCCGCGACATCCGGATGGCCGACGCGCACACCCTCGACGGGGCGTCCGTGGTCGCCGAGACGTTCCCCGGGCCGGGCGACCAGGCGTACATCATCTACACCTCGGGCTCCACCGGCGTGCCCAAGGGCGTCATCGTCGGGCACGGCGGCCTGGACGCGCTGAACAGCCCCACCCCCGCCGGCCTCGACATCACCGCCGACGACGTGTGGCTGGCCGCCAGCTCGTTCTCGTTCGACGCCTCGGTGTGGGAGATGTGGGGGGCGCTGAGCACCGGCGGCCGGCTGGTCATCGCCGACCAGGCCGACATGGTGGACCGGGAGCGGCTCGCCGCGCTGGTGCGCCGCGAGGCCGTCACCGTGGTGTTCCAGACCCCGGGGGCGCTCTACCGGCTGCTGCCCCCGTACCTGCGGCTGCTGGGCGCGGACGAGGTCTCCAGCATCCGCTACGTCGTCCTCGGCGGCGAGGCGCTGAGCTGGTCGCGGGTCACGTCGCTGGTCGCCGGCGCGCCGGGCCTGCGCGCGGTGTTCGTCAACATGTACGGCATCACCGAGGGCACCATCCACGTCACGATCGTCGAGGTGCCCACCGGCGAGCTGGCCCGGGTCACGGAGGGCACCATCGGTGTGCCGCTGCCGTCGGGGCGCTGCTACGTCCTGGACGAGGACCTGCGGCCGACCGGTCTCAACGTGCCCGGCGAGCTGTACTGCGGCGGTGTGCTCGTCGCGCACGGCTACGTGGACAACCCGGAGCTGACCGAGGCGCGTTTCCTGCCCGACCCGTACGGCGGGGGCGTCATGTACAAGACCGGCGACGTCGTCAAGTGGGGCGCCGACGGGAACATGGTGTACCTCGGCCGCAACGACACCCAGGTGCAGCTGCGCGGCTACCGCGTCGAGCTGGCCGAGGTCGAGGGCGCCTTCCTGACCCACCCGGCGGTACGCTCGTGCGCCGTCGCGGCCGAGAACGACCAACTGGTCGCCTTCGTCGTCGGCGAGGTCGGCCCGGACGCCGAACGCGAGCTGCGCGCCCACGTGCGGGGGATCCTGCCGGCGTACATGGTGCCGTCGCGGATCCTGACCGTCGCGGCGGTCCCGCTCACCGCGCACGGCAAGGTGGACACCGCCCGCCTGCTGGCCGACAGCCGCGCCGCGCGCACGGCCGCCGCACCCGCGACGCGACGCGAGCACACCGCCGGCACCGGGCTGGAGGAGCGGATCCGGGCCGCCTGGGGCGAGGTGCTCGACCGGGGCGACATCGGGCTGCACGACAACTTCTTCGACCTGGGCGGGCACAGCTTCGCGCTGATCGCCCTCCAGCAGCGGCTGTCCGAGGAGGGCCTGGAGGTCTCCGTGACGGACCTGTTCCGCGCCGGCACGGTCGCCGGCTGCGCCGCGCACCTGCAGCAGGCGGCCCCCGTGGTCGCCGACGCGCACGCCGCGCAGCGCCGCCAGGGCCGCGCCCTGCTCGCTGCCCGCCGGGGCGGGGGAGGCAGCCGTGGCTGAGTTCGACGACAGCGCGGCGGTGGCCGTGGTCGGCATGGCCGTCCGCGTCCCGGGCGCCGAACGCGACCTGGACCTGTTCTGGCACCACGTGGTCAACGGCATCGACGCGGTCACCTTCTTCACCCCCGAGCAGCTCGTCGGCTGGGGCGTGCCCAAGGACCTGGTGGAGCGGCCCGACTTCGTGCCCGCCCGGGCGGTGCTGCGCGACGCCGACTGCTTCGACCACCGGCTGTTCAGCTACTCGCCGTCCGACAGCGCGCTGATGGACCCGCAGCAGCGGATCCTCCTGGAGTGCGCCTGGGCCGCGCTGGAGCACGCCGGCCACCCGCCGGTCGCCGCCGACGGCAACCGCATCGGGGTGTACGTCGGCACCGGCCTGAACGTCTACCTGCTCGACAACGTGTGGCCCGACGAGCGCGCCGTCGAGGCGGCCGGCGGCCTGGGGCTGATCATCGGCAGCGACAAGGACTTCGCCGGCACCCGGATCGCGTACAAGCTGAACCTGCAGGGCCCGGCGCTGACGCTGCAGACCGCCTGCTCGACGTCGCTGGTCGCGGTGCACCAGGCGGCGCAGGCCCTGCTGACGTACGACGCCGACCTGGCGCTGGCCGGGGGCGCCACGGTGGCCCCGCCGACGCGGCGCGGGCACCTGCACGAGCCCGGCGGGATCTTCTCCGCCGACGGCCGGTGCCGGGCCTTCGACGCCGCGGCCGACGGCACCGTGCCCGGCGACGGCGCGGGCGTGGTGGTGCTCAAGCGACTCGCCGACGCGCTGCGCGACGGCGACACCGTGCACGCGGTGATCCGCGGCTGCGCGGTCAACAACGACGGCGCCCGCAAGGCGGGCTTCACCGCGCCCGGCCCCACCGGCCAGGCCGGCGTGATCTCGGCGGCGCTGAGCGTGGCCGGCGTCGACCCGGACACCATCGGCCTGGTCGAGACCCACGGCACCGGCACCGCGCTCGGCGACCCGATCGAGGTGGCGGCGCTGCGGCAGGTCTTCGACAGCGACCGGCCCGACCGGGCGCCCTGCGCGCTCGGCGCGGCCAAGTCGGTCGTCGGGCACCTGGACACCGCCGCCGGGGTGATCGGCCTGATCAAGACGGTGCTGGCGCTGAAGCACCGCGTGATCCCGCCGATCGCCCACCTCGCCACGCCCAACCCGGCGGTCCGGCTGGACGGCTCGGTGTTCGAGCTGCCGGCGGCGGCCCGGCCGTGGGCGCCGATCGACGGCGTACGCCGGGCCGGGGTCAGCGCCTTCGGCATCGGCGGCACCAACGCCCACGTCGTGCTGGAGGAGGCCCCGGCCGCCCGGCCCCGGCCGCGCCGCCACGTCACCGAGCTGGTCCTGGTCTCCGCCAAGACCGCCACCGCGGCGCAGGACAGCCTGGACCGCGCCGTCGCGCGGGTGGCCGGGACCGCGCCCGGGGAGCTGGCCGACCTCGCGTACACGCTGCGGACCGGCCGGGCGGAGCTGCCGTGGCGGGCCGCGTTCCTGACCGGACCGCACGCCTCGCCGCCGACGCTCCGGCAGGTCGTGGCCAAGGCGCGGGCGCGTGGTGTGGCGCTGCACCTCACCGGGGCCGGCGAGCTGACCGGCAACCGGCCCAACTACGACGCCGACCCGGTGTACCGCCGGGTCGTCGACGAGGGCGTGGCGCTGATGCGCGGGCGCGACCTCGACGAGTCCGTCCGGGAGCGCTGCACCCGGCTGCTGGCCTGCGTCGGTCTGGCGCGGTCGCTGCGTAGCCGGGGCGTGGCACCGCGGGCCCTGGCCGGCGTCGGCCTCGGCGCGGTGGCCTGCGCGGTCGTGGCCGGGATCATGTCCGTCGCGGACGCGCTGGCGCTGATCCGCGGTGCCGACGTCGACGGCAGCCGGTTCGGCCCGCCCGACCTGCCCGTCCACACGTGCGGCGGAGCACCGCTGACCGAGTACGACGACCTCGCGTACTGGCGGGCGCAGGCGGCCGAACCGCCCGCGCCGGCGGCGCTGCCCGTCGACCTCGACCAGGTGCTCTGGATCGAGGTCGGCACGAGCGTCACCCCGAACCTGGGCCCGGACCAGCCCGCGCTGCCCGCCGACCGGCACGCCCGGCTGCTGGCGACCGTCGGCGCGCTGTGGCAACTGGGCGTCGTCGACGCCTGGGACCCCGCGCACGACTCCGGCCGGCGCCGCGTGCCCGCCCCCACCTACCCCTTCGCGGCCACCCGGCACTACCTGGACGCCCCCGCGACCCGACTGGACACAGAGAGGCACCACTGATGCGCGACGCACCCGACCGGCCCTGGGTGGCCGAGCTCGAACAGCTGTGGATGGAGGTGCTCGGCGTCGACACCGTCGACGCCGAGGACGACTTCTTCGACCTCGGCGGCCACTCGCTCAGCGCGCTGCGGCTGAGCACCCTGATCCGCCAGGAACTCAACCTCGCGGTGATGTTCGGCCACGTGCTGGAGAACCCCCGCTTCGCCGACCTGCGCGACATCGCCGGCCAGGTGCCGCTGGACAGGCCCGTGGCGGAGAGCGTCTGATGGCCGCCCCGGACCTCACCGCCTGGGCGCCGCTCGCCGCGCAGGTGCTCGGCCTCGCCCCCGAGCAACTCCGGGACGCGGCGGCCACCGAGTCGTTCGTCGGCCTGGGCGGCACCTCGCTGCAGGCCATCGCGCTGGTCTCGCTCGGTCAGCGGGAGCTGCGCGCGCACGTGGAGAGCGTCCGGCTGCTGTCGGCGCTGCCACTGGCGCAGGCACTGGCCGGCGCGGTGGACCACGTGGACACCGCGCCGCCGGTGGCCGCCCAGCGGCCCGCCGAGCTGGAGCTGCTGCCCGGCCAGCGGTCGATGCTGGCCGCGCACCTGCTCGACCAGGACGCGCCCTACCACCTGATGTTCACCCTCGAGGCGGACGGGCCGCTCGACGCGGCCCGGACCCGCTCGGCGCTGCGGGAGCTGACGACCCGCCACGAGGCGCTGCGCACCCGGTTCGTCCGCGAGCCACGCCAGGCCCGGATCGTGCTGCCCGCGCCGTACGAGCCCCGGCTGCTGCACCAGACGCTGCCCGGCGACGACCCGGTACGCGCCGTACACGACCTCTACGGCCGCTCGGCCGCGCAGTTGCTGCGCCCCTTCGAGCAGCCGCCGGTCGTCTTCGTGTTGACCCGTGCCGGGCAGCGGGACCTGCTCACCATGCTGGTGCACCACACGATCAGCGACGGCTGGAGCATCGGGGTGCTCTGGCGCGAGTTCGCCGAGTTCTACGCCGGCACCGGTCCGGCGGGCCCCGCGCCGTCGCCCGACTGGATCGGCTCGCGGCTCACCGCGCGGGAGAAGGCCGGGGCGGTGGACGAGGCGCTGGCCCGGATCGCGGCCCGGCTGGACGGCGCGCCGTGGACGGTGGCGCTGCCCACCGACCTGCCGCCGGTCGTCGAGGCCGACGGGCGCGGCGCGCGCCTGCACTTCCACCTCGACGCCGGGGCGGCGCAGGCCGCGACCGAACTGGCCCGGCACTGCCGGGTGACGGTGACGTCGGTGGCCCTGGCGGCGTGGGCGCTGGCCGCGTCCCGCCGCGCCGGCCTGACCGACCTGGTGCTCGGGGTGCCGGCGGCGGGCCGGTTCGAGGCGGGCATGGACGCCATCGTGGGCCTGTGCACCCGGGCCGTCCCGGTGCGTTGCGCCGCGCCCGACGACGTCAGCGTGCGCGACCACGTACGCGGCGTCGCCGACGCGATGGCCGAGGCGGCTGCCGACGCCGACGTGCCGTTCGAGCGGGTCGTCTCCGGGCTCGGCGTCACCACCGACCCGGGCCGCAACCCGCTCGCGCAGCTCGGCTTCGCCGCCCACCACGAGCTGGTGCCCGAAGAGCTGGTCGCGGGCGGGCGCACCTGGCGGGTGCACGAGGGCCACTGCCACGGCGCGGTGTTCGACGCGCTGCTCTACCTCCAGTCGTGGTCCGAACGTCCCCGCTTCGCCCTGGAGTACGCCACGTCGGCGCTCACCGCCGCCGACGCCGGGGAGCTGGCCGAGTCGTTCCAGGCGGCGCTGCGGGAGATGGCCGCCGACCCGGACGCGGCCCTGCACGACGTCACGACCCTGTCGGCGGGGCAGCACGCCCGGCTGCGGTCGCTGGGCGCGGGCGGATCGCACGACACCGCCGACGACGTGTGGAGCCGGTTCGCGGCGCACGCGGAGGCCGCGGGCGAACGGATCGCGCTGGTCGACCCGCACGCCGGGCTCACGCTGACCTACCGCGAGCTGCACGAGCACGCGGTCGAGCAGGCGCGGCTGCTGCACGCGCACGGCGTGCGCGCCGGCGACGCGGTGATCCTGGAGGTGCCGCGCTCGGCGGCCGAGGCGGTCGCGGTGCTGGGCGTGCTGCGGCTGGGCGCGCACTACGTCGCGGTCGACCAGCACGCCACCGGCGAGTGGCGGGCGCACCTGGCCGCGGCCGTCGGGCCGCGGGCCCGCCTCGGCGCGGACGCGCCCGGCCCGGAGTGGTCGGGCGCGGCCGGCTGCCCACTTGCCCGCCTCGGCGGGGCGGCGCAGCCGGGAGACGGCCCGGTCACGTCGGTACCGGGCGACCACGGGCCGTCCGACGGCCGGGTCGAGGCGGCACCGGCCGACCCGGCGCGGACCGCGTACGTCTCCTTCACCTCGGGCTCCACGGGCGTGCCCAAGGGTGTGGTCGTGCCGCACCGGGCCGTGCTGCGGCTGGCCGACGACCCACGGTTGTTCGCCGACCGGGCGGGCATGCGGATGATGCGGCTGTCCCCGCTGGCGTTCGACGCGTCCACGCTGGAGCTGCTGGTGCCGCTCGCCAACGGCGACACCGTGGTCGTGTTCCCGCCCGGCGAACCGACGCCGAGCGGCCTGGCCGAGTTCCTGCCCACCGCCGGGATCACCCACGCCTGGCTCACCTCGGGCGTGTTCCACCTGGTCGCCGACCACCGACCGGACGCGTTCGCCGGGTTGCGGCAGGTGTTCACCGGCGGCGGCGTGGTCTCCCCGGCGCACGTGCGCCGGGTGCTGCGGGCCTGCCCGGGGCTGCGGCTCACCAACGGCTACGGCCCCACCGAGAACACCACGTTCACCACGACGTACTCGGTCGAGCACGCCGACGCGACGCCCGACCCGCTGCCGATCGGCGCGGCGGTGCACGGCACCGACCTGTACGTCGTCGACCCGTCGGGGCGCCTCGCCCCGCCGGGCGCGATCGGCGAACTGTGGGCGGCGGGCGGCGGGCTCGCCGACGGCTACCTCGACGACCCCGTGCGCACCGACGCGTCGTTCGTGCGGCACGAGGGCCTGGGGGTGCGCCTGTACCGCACCGGGGACCTGGTGCGCTGGGGCGCGGACGGGCAACTGCGCTTCCTGGGCCGCAACGACCGCCAGGTGAAGATCGCCGGGCACCGGGTGGAACTGGTCGACGTCGAGCGCCGGCTGCGGGCGCAGCCCGGCGTTCTGGACGCGGTGGTGTTCACCACCGGCGACCCGGTGACGGGCGTACGCCTGTGCGCCGCGCTGAAGCCCGCGCCCGACGGCCTTGTCGTGGCCGACGTGCGCCGCGCGGTGGAGGCCGAGCTGGCCCCCTACGCCCGGCCGCAGCAGTGGGTGACCGTGGCCGAGTTCCCGCTCGACCGCAACGGCAAGGTCGACTTCCGTGCCCTGGGCGCGCTGGCCACGGCGCCGCAGCCCGCCGCCGCGCCCTCCGCCGTTGCCGCGTCGCCCGCCGCCGCGACGGCCGGGCAGCCGGCGCGGGTTCCGGCCCAGCGCTCCGCGTCGCTAGCCGAGTTCGAGGAGCTGGTGACGGGGGCCTGGGTGGAGGCGCTGGGCACCGACGACTTCGACGTCGACGAGGCGTTCTTCGATGTCGGCGGGGAGTCGCTGCGGCTCGCCATCGTGCGCCGGCTGCTTCAGGAGCGGCTGGCCGGCCGGGCCGTCGCGCTGACCGACCTCTACCGCTTCCCGACCGTCCAGACGCTGGCCCGGCATCTGCACGCCCAGACCGAAGGAGCAGGCACACCCTCATGAACGGCGACATCGCGATCGTAGGCATGGCGGGCCGGTTCCCCGGCGCCGCCGACGTCTGGGAGTACTGGTCCAACGTGGCCGCCGGAAAGATCACGATCAGCGAGCTGACCCGCGGCGAGCTGCTGGCCGCGGGCGTGCCCGCCGACCGGCTCGACGACCCGGCGTACGTGCCGGCGCGCGGCGTGCTGGCCGACCCGGACCTGTTCGACGCCGCCTTCTTCGGCATCACGCCGCGGGAGGCCGAGACCATGGATCCGCAGCACCGGCTGCTGATGCAGACGGCGTGGGCCACGCTGGAGTCCGCCGGCCTGGCCACCCGCGAGCCCTTCGGCCGGGTCGGCGTGTTCGCCGGGGCCGGGTTCAACTACTACGCGCTGCACCACGTGTTCGCGCAGCCCGGCCTGGTCGAGACCCAGGGGCTGCTGTCGGTGGTGCTGGGCAACGAGAAGGACCACCTGGCCGCGAAGGTCGCGTACCGGCTGGACCTGGGCGGTCCCGCGGTCACCGTGCAGACCGCCTGCTCGACGTCGCTGGTGGCGGTGCACCTGGCGTGCCAGAGCCTGCGTACCGGCGACTCGGACGTCGCGCTCGCCGGCGGCGCCTGCGTGGCCGTGCCGCAGCAGGCCGGCTACCTCTACGAGACGAAGGGCATCATGTCGCCCGACGGCACGTGCCGGCCCTTCGACGCCACGGCCGACGGGACCGTCCCCGGCAACGGCGTCGCCATGGTGGCGCTCAAACGCGCCGAGGACGCCCGCCGCGACGGGGACACCGTGTACGCCCTGATCAAGGGCTCGGCGGTGAACAACGACGGCGGCATGAAGGTCGGCTACACCGCGCCCGGCATCGCCGGACAGATCGACGCGCTGACGCGCGCGTACGCCGCCGCCGGCGTCGACCCCGCGACCGTCGGCTACCTCGAGGCGCACGGCACCGCCACCGAGGTCGGCGACGCGATCGAGCTGGCGGCGCTGACCGAGGTGTTCCGGCGCGGCGAGCAGCCGTGCTCGATCGGCTCGGTCAAGGCCAACGTCGGCCACCTCGACGCGGCCGCCGGCGTCACCGGGCTCATCAAGGCCGCGCTGGCGCTGCACTTCCGGCAGATCCCGCCGCTGGCCGGCCTCAAGCAGGCCCGCCCCGAACTGCTCGACGGGTCGACCCCCTTCACCGTGGACAGTGTGGCCCGGCAGTGGGACTCCGCCGGCGGCCCACGCCGGGCGGCGGTCAGCTCCTTCGGCCTCGGCGGCACCAACGCCCACGTCGTGCTGGAGGAGGCCGACGGGCCGGTCGCGCCCGGTCCCGCCGGGCTCGACGGTCGCACCGAGCTGATCGTGCTGTCCGGGCGCAGCCCGGAGGCGGTCCGCGAGGCCGCCGAGCAGCTCGGCGAGCACCTGCGGCAACGCCCCGACCTGGCCGTCGGCGATGTCGCGCTGACGTCGCAGACGTACCGCAGGCACTTCCCACACCGGCTCGCGGTCGCCGCGCGGGACGTCCCCACGGCGCTGACCCGGCTGCCCAAGGCGCCGGTCCGCGAGGCGGCGCGCCGGCCCAGCGTGGTGTTCCTGTTCCCCGGCCAGGGCGCGGAGTTCCCCGCCATGTCGCGGGGCCTCTACGACCGCCACCCGTCCTTCCGCGCCGACCTCGACCACGGGGCGGCGCTGCTGGCCCCGGTCCTGGGGCTGGACCTGCGCGACGTGCTGGTCGACGACGACCCGCACGGGATCGTGCACCGCACCGACGTCACCCAGCCCGCGCTGGCGCTGCACGAACTCGCCCTCGGCAACCTGCTGGTGTCGTGGGGCGTTCGCCCGGCGGCGTTGATCGGCCACTCGGTCGGCGAGTTCGCCGCCGCGGCGCTGGCCGGCGAGATGGCCGCCGACGACATGCTGCGCCTGGTCGCGACCCGCGGCAGGCTGATGCAGGACGCGCCCGAGGGCGGCATGCTGGCCGTGCTCGCGCCGCCGTCCACCGTCGAGGAGCACCTGGCGGGCCTGGACGGCCTCGACGTGGCCGCGTACAACGCCCCCGAGTTCACCGTGCTGGCCGGGCCGGTGGCGCAGCTCGCCGAGTTGCGGGAGCGCCTGGCCTCGGCCGAGGTGCACTGCCGGGCGATGCCCGCGCAGCGCGCCTTCCACTCGCGGATGATGGCCGACGCGGCACGACTGCTCGGCGCCGAGGCGGACCGCATCGCCCAGCGACCCCGCACCGTCCCGGTCGTCAGCAGCATCGACGGCGTACTGCTCGGCAGGGGGCTGCCCCGTGCCGAGGGCTACTGGGCCGCGCAGCTGCGCAGCCCGGTGCGCTACCACGACGCGCTGCTGACCGCGCTGGACCTGCCAGACCCGGTCCTGGTCGAGGTCGGGCCGGGTACCGCCCTGACCGGCATGGCCCGGCAGACGACGCAGGACCGGGGGCGGGTGCCCGCGTTCGCCCTGCAACTCCGGCCGAGGCCGCAGGTCGACACCGGTGACGTGCTCGCCGGACTCGGCGGGCTGTGGACCGCCGGAGCGGCCGTCGACTGGACCGCGGTGCGCGGCGAGAGCAGCGCGCGCCGGGTCGCGCTGCCCACGTACCCGTTCGCCCGCACCCGGCACTGGCTCGACCCCGTACCGGCGGCGCCGGCCGCCGGCATTGTGGAACCGGAGCAGTCCTCCGTCGGCGCCGGCGAGACCGAGGTGGTGGACGAGATCATGGAGCTGTGGGGCAGGATGCTCGGCACTCCCGACATCGAGCCGGACGCGAACTTCTTCGTGCTGGGTGGCGAATCGCTGCTGTTCATCCGCATGATCACGCAGGTGCAGCGCAGGTTCGGGGTGCGTGTCCCGGTCGAGGTGCTCTCCGCCGACCCCACGCCGCGCACGCTGGCCGGGCTGGTGACGGCATGAGCGGCCACGACGATCTGGACCTGGTCGCGGCGGTGGCGGCCGTGCTCTGCCACCGCCTCTCGGCCGCGACGTCGGTCGCCGTGCACGGCCCGCGGGGCGACGTCCTGGTGCGCGTCTCCCCGGACAACACCCTCACGGAGGTACGCGAGCAGACGCGCCGCCGGCAGCAGGAGCCGGCGTCCGCGGACGTCGTGCTGGCAGAGCCCAGGACGGGTGGCCCCGGGGTGTCGGCGGTCCTGGCCGGGGTGCCGGTCCGGTTCGCCCGGCATCACGGCGATTCCGCGTACCTACAGGAGCGCCTGGACACCCTGCACGCCTGGCTCGCCGCCCATCCGGACCGGCCGGTCCGGGAGGCCGCGCTGGTCGGGCCGGCGGAGCGCGCGACGCTGCTCGGCTTCAACCCCGCCCCGACCTCCGCGCCGCGCACGCCCGTGCACGAGACGATCTGCCGCCAGGCGGCGCTCACCCCGGACGCCGTCGCGCTGCGCGGCGGCGGACGGGACCGCACCTACCGCGAGTTCCTGGACGAGGCGGCGGCGTTGGCCGGGCGGCTGCGCGCCGCGGGCGTGGGGCCCGGGTCGGTCGTCGGGCTGTGCACCGAGCGGAGCCCCGAGATGGTGGTCGCGGTGCTCGGCGTCCTGTTGGCCGGCGGCGCGTACCTGCCGCTGGATCCGTCCCACCCGCGCCCCCGGCTGGACCTCATGCTCCGCGCGGCCGACGCCGCGCTGGTGCTGGCCGACGACGCGGGGCGGGCCGCGCTGGGCTCCGGCGGCGAGCCGTCCGTGCCCGTACGGCCGCTGACGGGCGGTGACCTGCCCGCCGCACCGGTCGACTGGCGCGGCTACCGGGCCCCGGCCGAGGTGGTGCGGGGTCTGTCGTACGTCATCTTCACCTCCGGCTCGACGGGGGCGCCCAAGGGCGTGCAGATGACGCACCTGTCGCTGGCCAACCGGCTGGTGTGGATGCAGGACGAGTACCGTATCGGCCCCGGCGACGTGGTGCTGCAGAAGACGCCGTACACCTTCGACGTGTCGGTGTGGGAGCTGCTGTGGGCGTTCATGGCCGGCGCGACACTGGTCACGGCCGAGGCGCAGGCGCACCGCGACCCGCAGGAGATGGTCGACGTCATCGCCCGCGAGTCGGTGACCACGGTGCACTTCGTGCCCTCCATGCTCGCCCTCTTCGTCGAGGAGGCCGGCCTGGGCCGCTGCACCGGACTGCGCCGGGTCATCTGCAGCGGGGAGGCGCTGCCGCCGAAGCTGGTCAACAAGCTCACCACCGTCCTGCCGCAGGTCGAGGTGCACAACCTGTACGGGCCCACCGAGGCCGCCATCGACGTCACCGCCTGGCCGTGCCGCCGGCCCGAACCGGACGACACCGTCCCCATCGGCCGGCCGATCACGAACGTCGCCGCGTACGTCCTCGACGAGCGCGGCGCGCTCGCCCCGCTGGGCCTGCCCGGGGAACTGGTCCTCGGCGGGGACTGCCTGGCCCGGGGGTACGCCGGGCGGCCCGACCTGACCGCGGAGCGGTTCGTCGAGACGGATGTCGCCGGCCGGCCGCAGCGGGTGTACCGCACCGGCGACCTGGCCTGGTGGTCGCCGGGCGGGCACCTCCACTACGGCGGGCGTATCGACACCCAGGTGAAGGTCCGCGGCCAGCGGGTGGAGCTCGGCGAGATCGAGTCCGTGCTCAACCGGCACCCGCTCGTCGCCAACAGCGTCGTGCTGCTGCGCGACGACCTGGGCGCCGCGGCGACTCTCGTGGCGTACGTGGTGACCGAACGCGACGCCGACCCGCAGCGGGTGGCCGAACGCGCGCTGCGCGCCTTCATGGCGCAGCAGTTGCCCGACTACATGGTGCCCCTGCGGTACGTGATCCTGCCGGAGCTGCCCGCGACCGCGAACGGCAAGGTCGACCGGCGTGCCCTGCCCGCCCCGCCGGCCCGGGTCCGCCGGCGCGTCGCGACCGCAGACGTCGCCGCCGAACTGTCGAACGTCGGGCGTCCTTGACCGAGACCGGGTGCCTCGTCCGTGGCCGTCGGCGTTGCCGGAGGGCTGGAGGTCCTCAGCCGCGACTGTCAGGCTGTGGTCAGTCAACGAGTGGCCGCGCTGCGCGCCGGGTCGCCGAAGGCCGCCTCGACCAGCAGCGCCTCGACGCCGCGCAGCAACCCCTCGGCCCGCCGGGGCGGGAGGTACCGGGTGTCGGCGGTGACGATCAGCTCGACCGCGTCGGGCGCGTCGCGCACCTGGAGGCGGCAGCGCCAGGGGAACTGCGCCAGGTCCGGCAGCCACCGGACGGTGCTTCGGGTCAGCATGGCCCGCACGTCGGCCTCGTCCGGGCCGGCCGTCGAGGGCCGGGCGGGGCGCGACAGGCGGGCGTCGTTGAGGTAGCAGAACGGGGCCAGGAAGGTCCGGTGGTCGTGGCCCAGCTCGGTGACCGCCTGCTCCCACGCCGCGGGGTCGTAGTAGGCGTGCCGGTAGGCGTCCAGGGTCGAGCGTCGCGTACGGGACAGCAGCTCGGCGAAGCCGGGCCGGTCGGCCAGGTCCACCCGGCAGAACCCGATCTGGTTCAGGGTGCCGACGGCGCGGTCGTGGTCGGGTTGGAAGCGGTTGTTGGCCATGACGACGATTCCGCAGGCGCCCCGCCCGCTGCCCGCAGTCCGCAAAGGAGTTCTGACATGGGCGGCACCGACCTGCGCGAGCGGATCGCGGAGCTGGTGAGCGAGGCCACGGCCGGGGAGGTCGCGGCGGCAGACGTGCTGGCCGGCGGGTCGATGGTCGCCCTCGGCGTGGACTCCTTCGGCCTGCTGCGACTGGTCGACGCGATCGAGCTGGAGTACGGCGTCGAGGTGGACCTGAACGGTCCCGGCCGCACCCTGGACACCCTCGACGACCTCGTGGCGCTGGTGAGCGCGGCAGGGGCCGGGCGAGCCGCCACCGGATCCGGTGGGGCGGGCGGGCCGCTGAGCTGATCCGCCGCGTCCCTTTCCCACCGTCCGCGACGCGGAACGACTGACGGGTCGCGGGCCGTGGCCCGGTCAGGAGGATCGCGGTAGATGGCGTGGCTGTCCATCATTGGTGCCATGAACTCAGTAGGTGGCCGGCGGGTGAAGAATGCGGGCGGTCGAGCGCACAGTCCTGTCGAGCAGCGACTGATCAAGTCCGTAGCCTGCGGCGAGGTGCTCGACCTGGCCGGTGACGGGCCGGTCGACGAGGCAGCGATGCGGTCCTGGGGCGACGAGCGGACGGTCTCGGCTTCGGTCATCCGTGAGATCGTCCGCGGCCGTCTGGTCAGCGAGCCCGACCCGCACGGCCTGCGGCTACGCGGAGCCCGGATCGCCGGCCAGATCGATCTGGAGAACATCACCGGTGACCTGGCGCTGGAGCTGCGCGACTGTCTACTGCCCAGCGGCGTGAATCTCCGCAACGCCCAACTGTTGGCGGTTGCCTTGACCGGGTGCCGCATCGCGCAAGCGGCAGATTCGGACGACGCACCAGTCGACGCCACGCGCTTTGCCGCGCGGGTGCTCTCACTCGAAGGGAGCACCGTCACCAGCGCCAGCGAGCAGGGCACGGTCCGGCTCCTCGCTGCCCGCCTCGGCACACTGGACTGCAGCGGAGCGCGGCTGCAGAACACCACCGGACCTGCCCTCGACGCCGACGGCCTCCAGGTCGACCAGAGTGTGTTCCTGCGCGGGCTCACCGCCAGCAGCGCCAGCGAGCGAGGCACGATCCGGCTACTCGGCGCCCACCTCGGCGGCCAACTGAACTGCAGCGGAGCGCGGCTGCAGAACACCACCGGACCCGCCCTCAACGCCGACCACCTCCAGGTCGACCAGGACGTGTTCCTGCACGGCGGGTTCACCGCCACCAGCGCCAGCGAGCAGGGCACGGTCCGGCTACTCGGCGCCCACCTCGGCACCTTGCACTGCACCGGGGCACGGCTGAAGAACGCCACCGGGCCCGCCCTCGAAGCCGACCACCTCCAGGTCGACCGGGACGTGGCCCTGGACGGCGGGTTCACCGCCACCAGCGCCAGCGAGCTGGGCACGATCCAGCTGCCCGGTGCCCACATCGGCGGCGTCCTGTACTGCGGCGGGGCACGGCTGGAGAACACCACCGGACCTGCCCTGAACACCGACGGCCTCCGGGTCGACCAGGACGTACTGCTGGACGACGGGTTCACCGCCACCAGCGCAGACGGCCACGCGGTGCTGGTGTTGACCGGTGCGCGGATCGGCGGGACATTCCGCCTCGACACCGACCGAACGACGCACACGGCACCGGACCAGGGACCACTGATCGAGTTGGACGGGCTCACCTACAGCGGGCTGCCGCGGCCAGCGTCACTGCCGCGCTGGCTGACCCTGCTGCGCGAGCACACCCCCGGCTACGCCGCCCAGCCCTACCAGCACCTCGCCGCCGCCTACCGCGCCGCCGGCCACGACCGCGACGCCCGCACCATCCTCATCGCCCAACGCCGCGACCAGATCCAGCGCGCCGGACTGGCCAGGTCCGAACGCGCCTGGGGTCGCCTCACCGGCATCACCCTCGGATACGGCTACCAGCCCTGGCGCGCCCTGCTCCTGCTCCTCGCCACGCTTGCGACCGCAGTCATCCTCAGCGTCACCGGCGGCCACCACGGCGGCCTCGCCCAGAAGCCGGCGAGCACCGGAGAAGTCACAGCCACCGCCTGCACCACCATCGACCAGATCGGCGTCGGCCTCGACCTCGGCGCCCCACTGATCAAGACCGGCGCCCGCGACCGCTGCCAACCCACCGACGCCCCCGCCGGCCAAACCCTCACCATCGCCAGCTGGTTCCTGCAACTGCTCGCCTGGACCTTCGCCACCCTCTTCATCGCCGGCTTCACCAGCGCAGTCCGCAAGACCTGACCCATGTCATGTTGAGCCACCAACGCCAAGGGAACCCGCTCCGATCAAATGCGCGCTCCTGCTGGGTTGCATCGAAGTCGGTAACGCCTTGTTCAGTCCGAGTTGAACCAGAAGTCGGGTCCGGGAACGGTGGTCGGCCGGGGGCCGCGGTTGGCGGCCAGGACCGGGATGAACTGCGGCTGTCGCCGCCATGCCCTGCGGTCATCACGGCAGATTCCTTTCCTGGCCCCTGCGGCGTGCTGGTGAGCGCGGGTGTCGCTGAGGGGCCGCACGTTGCCCGGTGACCATCCAGCGGCAGCGCTGCTCGCGACGTGGCTGCTGATCGGGCAGCAGGCCGCTGAAGTCACGACAGCAGAAATCGACAAGGCCGTTCGTAAGACCTACGCCCGCACCAACCGACCCGCACCCGAGGTGCGGATCGTCCGCATCCGCGCCAACAACAGCACCACACCGACCAGCACTCGATTGGCACCAGGCGACTCGGGACGCTCCCGAACCAACCGGTTCTGGGTGTCCGGCCACTGGCGCAACCGCCACATGGGCCAGGCAGAGCGCTGCGCCGCCCCGTTTACATCAACCCGTTCCTCAGAGGCCCCGACGACGCGCCGATCAAGCTCAGCACAACCGTGCGCATGCTCAGCAGTCGCAAACCCATGCCGGAAGATCATGAGTAGATGCCGTTGACCAGGTGGGGCAGGGACAGATGTCCCTGCCCCACCGACTTCAACGAGAGTTGTTGGAGTCACGGTCCGAACCGGCGCTCATACACGGCACGGTGTTCCCGGGCCCTTTGTAGTCATGGATAAGCGACACTCTTCCTCGCCGCACGCCCAGGCTCGGGGCTCTGGCGCTTCTTCAGCTCCTTGACCTGCGCCCGGACGAAGTCAGCGAGGATCGCACCCAGGGCGATACGGCCGGGGTCGACGTCGGCGAAGTCCGACTGCCGAGTGGCCATCGTCGATGCGGTCCCGGACGCGACTATTCGGGTGAGGGCGAAAGGAATTGCTGACCGCCGGAACGAGAGCGAATCCTGGTCGTACGGGGGCAGCCAGCGGCGAGTTGGCCGGCCAAGCCATGCCCGGTCCAGGCCGGCATGTGCCTCGTGATCGGTTCGCTTTAACGAAAGGGAGTGTGCCCAGGTGGCGAGCATCGTCGACATGTCCTTCAGCACCGACCTGCACATGCGCCTTCTGCTGAGCCTCGACCGGGGGCACAACCTGCAGCGCGCGGTCGCCGAAGCGGTGCGGCCGGGTAGCCGTGTGCTCGACGCCGGCACTGGGTCGGGAATCCTTTCGTTCATGGCGCTGCGGGCCGGCGCGTCCCACGTCGTCGCGGTGGACCGCCAGCATGTCGACGTGGCCCGGGCGCTCGCCGAACACAACGGCCTGGTGGACCGGATAACATTCGCCGAGACCGATCTGATGGACCTCGACATCCCCGGGGTCGACGTCACGAAAACCTTCGACGTCCTACTCTCCTTCATCTACACCAACCATCCGCTGGTGGACGAGGCCCGCTCACGCATGGTCTTCGCCCTCCGCGACCGGTACGGAGCCCCGGACTGCGCGGTCGTTCCGGGCGTGATTCGTTACCAGGTGACCGGCTGCGAGCGCCGGGACTGGGACCTGCATACCGAAAGCACCGACCTGCGGTACGCCGTCGACCTACTCAACGGCTGCTACGGCCTGGACTTCGCCCCGCTGGTCGAACTGACCCGGCGAGAGTTGGCGATCAAGCGCAGCCGGCCGATCGATCCCACCTCCCGGGATTGGCGTCCGCCCACCCGGATGGCGTGCATCCGGTTCGACCGTGAGGACGTCCGGCTGCTCTCCGAACCGCAGCCGTTCGTCGAGGTTGATTACACCGCGGATGCGTTCACCCCGTTCCCGACCGAGCTGACGCTGCAGGCGGTGAGCCCGGGACGGCTCAGCGGCGTGATCTGGACCCAGGAACTGGCACACGCCGGGCGGCCGCTGTGGACCACCGAGACGTTCAGCCCGCTAGGCGAGCAGGTGCAGGTCAACGTGGGTGACACCGTGCTGCTGGAAGCCGGCGAGCAGTGGCGCGCGACGAACATCCTCGGGGTCCGCGAGGTCAAGCCGGCCACGTCCTTTGGCCGCTGAACCGACCGGTACGCCGTAACGGTCGGCGTGGTGCGTTGGAAACGATGAGCCAGCTCGGGCCGCCCTGGGGGAGTTGTGATGGAGAGTCGGAAACCCGTCGAACGACGGGAATTGTTGCCGGCCGGGCTGGTGGACGCGCTCAACGGGTTGAGCCGGCACACCGCCTGCCCGCCGTATTGCGCGGTGGGCGCCGGAGTGGCCGTGCTGCACCGTCGCACGGAGGGCGGCCGCCGGGTCGGAGTCGTGCTGACCCGGGCAGGACGTCGGCACACCCACGTCTACGACCTGGCCGCAGCCTCGTCGATGCGGGGGCTGCTCGGCAGCCGGCTCGCCGATGGTCGGGACCCGGCCGACATCGCGTCCGCCGGCGGTAAGGGTGCGGCCGACGACGGGCCCGCCGACGGTCGGGACCCGGTCGACACCTGGCTGCGGGTGGACCTGACCGACGAGCGGGACGACCTGGGCGTCACGGTCCGCACCGACGACGCCGGAGCTGATCCGGCCGGCTGTCAGGCACCGTGGACGCTGCCGGCGCTGTCCGCGCTGCTGCGCGACGCGGTGCGGCGGCCGGACGCGCCGAACGGCACCCTGTCGCTGCTCGACGACGGGACCAGACAACGGGTCCTGGAGGACTGGAACGCCACGGGTCGACCGTACCCGGCTGACCGGACGATCTGTCAGCTCTTCGCCGAGCAGGCACGGTCGACTCCGCTGTCGGTGGCGGTGGTTGACGGGGACGTCGTCGTCACGTACCGGGAATTGGAGGCGCGGGCCAACCGGATCGCCAACTTGCTCGTCCGGTTTGGCGTGCGACCCGGCTCGGTGGTGGGGCTGTACCTGCCCCGCTCGGCCGGACTGGTCGCGGCGCTGCTCGCGGTGCTCCGCGCCGGCGGCGCCTACCTTCCGCTGGACCCCGGCTATCCGCCCGCCCGGCTCCGCCACATGCTCCGGGACAGCGCGGCCGCGCTGGTCGTGTCCGACCGGGCCGGGGCCACCTCGCTCGGACACGACGGCCGGGTGCTGCTCCTCGACAGCGATCTGGCCACCCTGGTCGCCGCGGAGCCGGCCGACCCGCCGGCGGACCGGGCCCGGCCCGCCGACCTCGCGTACCTCAGCTACACCTCCGGGTCGACCGGCGCTGCAAAGGGTGTGGAGGTCGAGCACCGGTCGGTGGTCAACTTCCTCCTCGGCATGGGTGAACTGCTCGGCCTGGACCCGTCCGACGGGATCCTCTGGCTCACCTCGTTGTCGTTCGACATCTCGGTGCTGGAGGTGCTGGGTCCGCTGACACACGGCGGGCGGGTGATCGTGGCCGGCGCGGAGCAGACCCGGGACGGCGCGTTGCTGGCCCGGCTGATCCACCGCGCCGGCCCGACCGTCGTGCAGGCTACCCCGTCGACCTGGCGGGTGCTGCTCGACGCGGTCACGACGCGGCTCCCGGTGACCGCGCTCTGCGGTGGCGAGCCGATGTCACCGGCGCTCGCCCGGCGTCTGATCGCTGGAACCCGCGCGGTGTGGAACATGTACGGCCCGACCGAGACGACCGTGTGGTCGACTGCAGCCCGCATCGACGAGCGGAACTGTGCCCGGCCACCGGTCGGCCGGCCGGTGGCGAACACCAGGGCGTACGTGTTGGACGCCGAGATGCAGCCGGTGCCGGTCGGCTGCGTGGGAGAGCTGTGGCTCGGCGGTGCCGGAGTGGCCCGGGGCTATCGGCGCCAGACCGGGTTGACCGCCGAGCGGTTCGTCGCTGACCCGTTCCGACCAGGTCAGCGGCTCTACCGCACCGGAGACCTGGCACGCCTCGACGACGACGGGCAGATCGAACTGCTCGGCCGCCGGGACCAGCAGGTGAAGGTGGCCGGCCACCGGGTGGAACTGCACGAGGTCGAACTGGCGCTGACCCGGCTGCCCATGATCGGCCAGGCGGTCGTCAAGGCGGTCGAGTCGTTTGACGGCGGTCAGGAGCTTCATGCCTTCGTACAACTGACCCGCCCGGTGTCCGGCCCGGCGGAACTGCGTGCTCACCTCGCCGCGGAACTCCCGTCGGCCATGCTGCCGGCCCGTATCGTCCTCCGGGACGCGTTCCCCCTGCTGCCGAACGGCAAGATCGACCGCGGTGCGCTGGACGGAGAGGCGGCTCCCGCAGTCCCGGCCGCGCCGGTCAGCCTGGCAGGTGGCGGGTCTGCGCTGGAGCGGGCGGTGGCCGAGCTGTGGCGTGAGGTCCTGCCCGGTCGCCCCGCCGTCGCCCGCGACGACAATTTCTTCGCCCTGGGCGGCACGTCGCTGCGCGCCGCCGCGTTGATCAACCGGCTGACGCAGACGCACGCCGAGGTCTTCTACGTGACCGCGCTGTTCAAGGCGCCGACGGTGGCCGGGTTCGCCGACTACCTGCGGCGGGAGTATCCCCGGGTGGCGGCGGGCCTGGTCGGGCCGGAGCCAGCCGTCGGGCTGGAGCCCGCCGTCGGGCCGGAGCCCACTCCCGTACCGCAGGCCACCGCTGTGCCGGACACCGCCGCCGACACCTCCGAGGCGGACCTGCCGGTCAGCAGCGCGCAGGTGGCCCGGTTTCGCCGCCTGGTCACCGGTCCCGCCCCGGGTGCGTCCCGGCCGGTAGACCTATCAGGTCCGGCACCGGTGTTCCTGCTGTCGGCACCCCGGTCCGGTTCGACGCTGCTGCGGGTGATGCTCGCAGGTAACCCGGACCTCTTCGTCCCTCCGGAACTGGAACTGCTCGGCTTCGACAGCATGGCCGAGCGGACCCGGGCACTGGAGGGTCCGCACAGCTACGCCCGGGACGGGCTCGCCCGGGCGGTGCGGGAACTGCTCGGTGGCGATCCGCGGGAGGCACACGATTTCATCGAGCGCCAGCGAGACCTGACGATCGGCGGTTTGTACCAGCTGATCACGCGGCTGCTCGGGCATCGGCGCCTCGTTGACAAGACCAGCACCTACGCCATGGACCTGTCGGCGCTGCGCCGGGCCGGGCGGCTGTTTCCCGAAGCCCGCTACCTGCACCTGATACGCCACCCGGCCGCGATGATCGCCTCCTACCAGGAGGTGAAGCTGGACCAGGTGTTCCGGCATCCGCACGACTTCACCCCGCGCCAACTCGCCGAGCTGATCTGGCTGGTCAGTAACCTCAACGTGGCGGAGTTTTTCGAGTCGGTGCCCGCCGGGCGGCAGCTGCGCGTGCGGTTCGAGGACCTGCTCGACGATCCGGCCGAGGTGCTGCGCGACGTCGCGCGGTTCGTCGGGGTGCCGTTCCATCAGGCCATGCTCGACCCGTACGCCGACCAGGCGACCCGGATGATCGACGGGCTCTACCCGGAATCCCGGATGGCCGGTGACGTGAAGTTCTCCGGCTTCCGCCAGATCGAAAAGGAGATCGCCGAGGCTTGGCGTGGCCGCTTCGAACTCGGCTCACTCTCGTCGTTGACCCTGGCCCTCGGCCGCGGCTACGGCTATCCAGAGCTGGGAACGGACCGGCAGACCGTGCGCCGGGCGCCGCTCGCCGTCCACCAGCGCAACGTCTACCTGCACCAGCAGGTCGCCGACGAGCCGGCGCTCTACAACATCTGCCGGGCCTGGCGGCTACGCGGTCCGGTCGACCCGCTCGCCGTCCGCGCGGCCGGTCAGTACCTGCTCGACCGGCACGAGGCGCTGCGCACGGTGCTGCGCTCCGGGCCGGATGGGGCGTACCAGTCGGTGGAGACGGCGACCGACGTGGCATTCGATCGACTCACCTGGGCCGACCGCCCGGACGAGTCCGAGGTGGCTGAGTCGCTCGCCAACTTCGCCGCCACCGGCCTGTCCCTGACGGACGGACCACTGTTCCGGATGGCACTGGCCACCGTCACTGCCGAGGAGCACGTACTGGCCTTCTGCGTGCACCACTCGGTGGCGGACGGGTCCTCGATGTCGGTCCTGCTGCGCGACTTCTCCACGGCGTACGCGGCGGTACTGCGCGGTTGTCGCCCTGAGCTGCCGGCGCCGATGCAGTACATCGAGGCGGGGCAGCGAACGGCCACCCCGCAGGAGCGCGAACGCGCGTTGCGGCACTGGAACGAACGGCTCGCCGGGGCGCCGGACCTGCTCGCCCTGCCCACCGACCGGGCACGGCCAGCCAGCAAGCGGTACCGGGGAGCGCGGGTGCCGCTGGTGCTGCCCGGGCAGCTGTGGCAACGGCTGACCCGGCTCGCCCGGGACGAGGATGCCACCACGTTCATCGTCGCGCTCACCGTCTTCAAGGCGCTGCTGGCCCACTACACCCCCGACGAGCAGGAACCGTTGGTGGTGGGAACCGCCTTCGTGAACCGCCCCACGGACGCCGCCGAGACTGTCGGCATGTTCACCAACACCCTTCCGCTGGCCACCCTGGTACGCGACGACCCGACGTTCCGTACTCTACTCGCCCGGGTGCGCCAGACCTGCCTGGACGCCTACGAGCACCCGGCGGTGCCGTTCGAGCAACTGGTCCAGCACCTGGACCGGGGGAGGGAAGTCAGCTTCTCCCCGCTGGTACAGGTGCTGTTCACCTTCGAACCGCCGCTCGCCCAGCAGCTGCGCCTCGACGGCGTTGACGTCGCCGACGTCGAGGTTCCGTGGCGTACCTCGAAGTTCGACCTCACGCTGAGCCTCGCCCCCGGTGACCGGGACGTGCGCGGCTATGTCGAGTTCGACCTGGATCTCTTCGACGTCGGGCAGGTCCGCCGGATGGCCGAACACTATCTGCGCCTGGCGGCCGCAGTCGTCGACGATCCCGACCAGCCGGTCAGCGGCTACGAGTTCCTCACCGACTGGGAGGTCGGTGCGGTGCTGCGGGACTGGAACGACACCCACCGCGAGCAGCCGTCCGGGCCGCCGGTCGAACAGCGGATCCGGGACCACGCGCTGCGGCAGCCGGACGCGCCTGCCGTGGAGGGCGACGGGTGGCGACTGAGCTACGCCGAACTGGTCCGCCACGCCGACGGGGTGGCCCGGCGGCTGGCGGCGGCGGGGACCGGTGCCGGCAGCGTGGTGGCGGTCGTCGGCGACCGCGACCCCAACTTCGTGGTGGCCTGTCTGGGCGTACTGTTCTGCGGGGCGGCCTACCTGCCCGTCGACCCGGACCTGCCGCCGCAGCGCGTCGAGTTCATGCTGCGTGACTCCGGTGCCCAGATAGTGCTCGTCGGGCCGGGACGCACCCTCGCGGTGCCCGACGGGACCCGGCTGCTCTGCGTCGGGGCGGCGCCCGCCGGGGAGGCCAGCCCGGTGCCCACCCCGACTGGCCCGCAAGACGCGGATACCCCGGACCGGTCGGACACCGCCCTCAGGGCGGAGAACGACCTCGCGTACGTCATCTACACCTCCGGCTCCACCGGGCACCCCAAGGGGGTGATGATCGAACGGCGCAGCCTGACCAACTTCGTCGACTGGTACGTGCAGCGGTTCGGACTGACCTCCCGGGACCGGTGCGGGCAGACCGCCAACGTCGGCTTCGACGTGTGCGCGATGGACGTCTGGCCGACCCTCGCGGCCGGCGCGACCCTGGTGATCGCACCCGGTACGGCGCTGACCGATCCGGCCGGGATGTGGCAGTGGCAGCGCGACTCTGCGACGACGGTCAGCTTCCTGGTCACTCCGCTGTTCGAGGCGATGCTCAACGAGGAGATGCCGGCGGGGCTGGCGCTGCGTACGGTGGTGGTGGCCGGCGACCGGCTGCACGCGCACCCGGCCCTGGCCGGGCTGCCGTTCGAGGTGGTCAACGGCTACGGGCCGACGGAGAACACCATCCTGTCCACGATCGAGGTGGTGTTGCCAGAACACGCGTCGACCCGGCCACCGATCGGCCGGCCGATCGCCAACACCACCGCCTACGTGCTCGACCAGCGACGCCGGCCGGTGCCGGTGGGCGTCGCCGGGGAACTTTACCTGGGCGGCGCGCAGGTCGCCCGGGGTTATCTCAACCGTCCGGAGCTGACCCGGGAACGATTTTTGCCGGACCCGTTCCGGTCCGGCGGGTGGATGTTCCGCACCGGCGACCGGGTCCGGCACCGGGCCGACGGGTCCATCGAGTTCATCGGCCGGATCGACCACCAGGTCAAGATCCGCGGGTTCCGGATCGAACTCGGTGAGATCGAAGCGGCCCTGGAGCAGGTGCCCATGGTCAAGGACGCGGTCGTGCTCGCCGTCGGCGAGGGGCACCAGTGCCGGCTGCGCGCCTTCTATCTCGCCGACGACGAGATCGGCGCGCCGCTGTTCCGCGACGAACTGCGCCGGACCCTGCCCTCCTACATGATTCCGGCCGACTTCGTCCGGGTCGACACCGTGCCGGTAACCGCCAACGGCAAGGTGGACCGGCGGGCGCTGGCCGCCCTGCCGGTGGGCGCGACCACCGACGCCGAGCCGGTGACCCCGGCGAGCGAGGTCGAGACCAGGCTGCTGGTGCTCTGGCGACGTGTCCTCGGCGACGAGCGGATCCAGGTGACCGACTCGTTCTTCGACGCCGGCGGGCATTCGTTGAGCGCGATGCGTCTGGTGTCGCTGTTGTGCGCCGAAACCGGCCGGGACGTCAGCCTGGGCACCCTGTTCAACGCGCCGAGCGTCCGTGAACTGGTCCGCCACCTCGACGGGCAACCGTCCCGGGAGGCCACCGGTGGGCTGGTACCCATCCAGCCGGCCGGGTCGCTCAGCCCACTGGTCTGCGTACCAGCCTCGGACGGCAGCCTGCTGCCTTACCAGCGGCTGCGTGACGTCTGCGCCCCCAAGCAGCCGGTCTGGGGCCTGCGCGTCACCGGCTCGCCCGACCGGGACACCGATGTCGAGACGCTGGCCGACCGATACGCCGAACTACTCACCGCCTCTCCGCTGGCCCACCCGCTACGGCTGCTCGGCTGGTCGTTCGGTGGCCTTCTTGCGTTCGCCACGGCCGGACGCCTGGCGGCGACGGGCCGGCCGCCGGCCGGGGTGGTGCTGCTCGACGCGGAGGTGCTGACCGGGCCGGTCGACGGTGACGGGGACCTGCTGCTGCGCGAGTTCCACTGGCAGTTGCGCCGCCGCTCGGGACGCCATCCGGAGGTGGGCCGCAACACCCGACCGGAAAGCCGGATCACATGGTCGGACGTGGTCGACGAGGCCACCCGGCAGGGACTGCTGGACGACGGGGACGGTGAACGGACCCTGCGGGAGGCGTTCGACACCTTCAGCGTCTACCTGGCGATGGGGCGCCGGCACACCCCGCAGCCGATCACCGTGCCCGTGACGCTCTACGTGGTTGCCGACCGCGCGCCCGAACGGCGGGACCGGCAGGTGGCCCGGTGGCGCGAACTGACCGGCGGGCGACTGACCGTACGGGAGCTTCCGGGGGACCACATGGACGCGGTCGGCGACCACGCCCTGCGTACCGTGATCGCGGATCTCGCCGCAGATGTGGTGGCCCGGCCGGGTCAGGAGGCATGACTGTGCCGTCCGCCGCCACCGTGCCTGTCGGCGCCATGGAGCCCGCCGGGCCGGCCCGCGTCCGGCGCTGGCTCGGGCTGGCCGCCCTGCTGACCGGCATGTTCGTCGTCCAGGTGGACTTCTTCATCGTCAACGTGGCGCTCCCGCCGATCCAGCAGGACCTGCACGCAACGCTGTCGGAGATCCAACTGGTGGCGGTCAGCTACGCCGGCGCGGTCGGGCTCACCGTGGTGACCGGCGGCCGGCTCGGCGACGTATACGGCCGCCGGCGGATCTTCCTGGTCGGCATGGCCGGTATCGCGCTCGCCTCCCTGCTCGGTGGCCTAGCGTGGAGCGCCCCGATGCTGGTCGTGGCCCGGATCCTGCAGGGCTTCGCCGCCGGGTTGGTGCTGCCGCAGGGGATCGGGTCGGTGCACGCGATGTTCTCCGGGCGGGACCGGGAACGGGCGTTCGCGGTCTTCGGGGCGGCGATGGGGCTCTCCTGGGCCAGCGGCATGGTCTTCGGCGGGCTGCTGATCGAGGCGGACATTGCCGGCTCGGGTTGGCGGTCAATCTTCCTGGTCAACGTCCCGCTGGCCCTGCTCGCCTGGCTGGGTACCGCCCGCTGGTTCGACGAGACGAAACGATCCTCCACCACCCGGCTGGACACCGCCGGCGCGCTCGCGCTGACCGTCGTCACGGCGCTGGTCCTGGTGCCGCTGATCCAGGGCCCACCGGCGGGTTGGCCGATGTGGACGCTTCTCTGCCTGTTTTTCGCCGCCGTCGGCGCGGTAGTGCTGATCCGGGTCGAGCGGCGTACCGCGCGGGCCGGTGGCGCCCCGCTGCTGCCGCCGCATCTGTTCCGGGACCGCCAGTTCGACATCGGCCTGTTGGTGATCGGGATCTTCTTCCTCGGGCCACCGGGATACTTCCTGCTCACCAGCATCTATCTGCAGTCGGTGCTGGACTTCTCGCCGTTCGAGTCGGGCATGTCACTGCTGCCATTCAGCCTGCTCTTCTTCGTCTCCGCCGACGTGGTCAAGCGGCTTAAGGCACGGCTTAACGAGTCCGTGATCATCGTCGGCGTGCTGGTGATGATGGTCGGCACCGTCGTCGTCGGTCTCACCGTGCACATCGCCGGCACCGACCTGACGGTGCTACGGCTCACCCCCGGCGTCGCGCTGCTCGGCTTCGGCCAAGCGCTGGTGACCACCCCGCTCATGGAGATGTTGCTGCGTCACGTGCCGAAGGGCATCGCCGCGACCGCCTCCGGGGTGTTCACCACGGTGCAACTGATCGCCCAGCAGATCGGGGTGGCCCTGGCGGTCATCATCTTCACCGCGTTCGTCACCCACCAGATCGACCGGACCGCGCCGGAGCGGGCCTGGGAGGTACAGACTTCGGTCGTCGACTCCGGAGGTACCGAGGCGCAGGCACAGCGGGCCGTGGCGGACGTGGCCGACTGCGCCGCGCGCGCCGCCGGCGAACTGACCGGGGCGACCGGGCACTCCTGTGCCGGAGCGGACGGCTGGACGGCCCTCGTGGGCGCGGCCGCGGACCGGGCGGTGACGGTGGCCGCTCGGGACGCCTTCGTCCATACCCTCGGCTACAACCTGCTCGTCCAACTGACCACCGCGGCGATCATGGTCCTGCACGTCCGGCGGCTGCGCCGCCGACCGGTGCCACCCGCGGTCGGGTCGCCCGTGTTTCCGGACCAAAAGCAACGCTAAAGATCGGCGGGTTGGTGTCGTCGTTTTCGGTACCACCTCGACGGACTCACCGACCGGGCTCTCGTCCTGTCCCGGATCGAAGCGCGGTTCCTGGCCGCCTCGCTGCGCGCGTACCCCGTCACCCGGCGGTTGGGCCTCGCGGTGCTGCTGGCCGTCAGCGGCCGGAGCCTGCTGCGGTACGACGGCAGCATCCTGGTCATGCTGGCGGACGGCGACGACCACATCGCTGCGGGACGCCGTCTCCTGCGCACGTGGCTGGCCCTCGCCGAGCACGGCCTGGCGGTCCATCCGCTCAGCCAGCTCATCGACTGCCCGGTGACCGCCGCCCGGCTCGCGGAACGGGTGGGTGGCAAGCCGCTCGCCTTGTTCCGGGTCGGTCGGCCCCTCGCCGCGCCGACCCGCTCGGCCCGGCTCTAACAGCCTCGTGCACGGTTGCGGATCATTCGGTATCGATGATAGTTGTCCTGTCATTGTTGGTGCTGCGATCATGATGAATCGTCGAATGACGCGGCTGTCCCGGCTGGTGATCGAGGCTCTGGTTGCGGAGCTGGCGCCGCGCTGGCGGGCGCGTCACCGCGACCGGCTTGCCGCGGGGACGCGTCGCCGCAGTATCGGTGCTTGGCGCGAAACCTGGTTCCTTGGTGGCCGCGCAGTCCGGCAACCTGATCAGGCGCAACCGCGCGGCGTAGTCGCCGCCGAACGCCCCTCGGAACCCTGAGTAGTCCACCCGTACGGTGGCGACGCTGGATGCTGAGGCGGTGTGCGCGATGCGCAGGGAAAGCCCGTGGGTGTGCATCCGCGCGGCGGTCTTCTGATCCAGGACCTCAACCCGTACCGGGCTGTCGGCGCCCACCCCGACCGGGGTCCGGCCGGCCCGGACCAGCGTCGGTGCGGCCACGGAACGACCGGCGCGGTCCCGCCGGCCGGCGGCTCCACCAGCGCCACCCCGGGGAGGGCCAGCGGACGCTCGGCGCCGTCGTAACCACCCAGGGTCCGGTCGGGGGTACGGGGATGGGGCCGTAAGGCCCGGGCGGAAACCACCGTCCCGGTTGGCGCGGTGGGCACAGCCGCGGGCGCGGCGCCGGCTGGTCGGGGCGTGATCGGTGCGATCGCGCTGACCGGCGTGGCCACCACGAGTGCGAGTAGCGGAATGCTCCAGCGGACCAGCCATCCGGGGCGTTGCAGCCGGCCTCGGCGGGGCACCTGTCGCCCCACGCCTCGGCAGACTCCGGAAATCGCTCCTACGCGGCCGCCTCCGTGGGCGCGGTGTGGACCGGTCTCAGCGCCTTCGCGATCACGTCCCAGCGCTCGGCGGTCGATGGTGCCTTCGGGCGCCGGAGCCGTACGGCGGGGTCAGGCCGTTGGAGTAGGGAGCGTGACCGCAGCCGGTGCGGAACCGGCGCGGGTAGCGCCGAATGCCTGCGGAAGAGAGGTCAGCGTGACGTGTCCGATCTCCCGCAGGGCGCTCAGCGGGGAGCGGCTCGTCACCAGAATCAGACAGCCCGCATCGCCGGGCACGAGTTGCCGGACCTGGGCGTCAGTGGCGACGTTGTCCGGCACGAGCAACGCCTGAGCTCCGACCAGGTGGCTCCGTAGCTGTGCGCAGCGTGGCGTACTCCGGGTCGTCCGTGACCGCGGTGTGGATCCCGAAGGATTCCATCAATGCCACGGCAAGCAGCAGCAGGATCCGTTCAGACATCGCCCTAACGCGCGGTGCCGAAGTTCCTGACGCGAAACACAGAAGAGCGGAGGTTACGGCGGGTGTGCGTCGCGGCGCCGACCCGCCCTGTACGACCCGGCGTGACAGTGAGCGCAGCTTCCACGTACGGTCGATGATCGACCGGAGCGCATGTCGGAGGGCTCATGTACCGTGTCCAGTTCACAGCCGAGGACCTGGCCCGGGTCCGGCTGATGCCGAGCTGGGGGCCCCTGGCCGAGACGTATCTGAGCCTGGGGCGGTTGCGGCGCGGCCAGCCGGGTGACGGGTTGCGGGACTGGTCGACACGGGTCGCTCGGTCCTCTTCCGGCCTGGTGCATCCGTGCGCCTCCCTGTTCGACAACAGGTGGCTGGACTTGTTCACCCTCACCGGCCCCGCCGAGTCCATCGAGGAGGGACTGACCTCGCTGCTCGCCGTGCGCCCGGAACACCTGCGCGCCGAGCTGGTCGCTGCGGCGGACACCAGGTGGCGGTCCGGGGACCGTCGTCGCTGGCCTGCCGGGGTGGGTGACCCGGCGGGTAACCGGGCCGACCGGCATCGTCTGGCGACCTTCCTGCACGACTACCACAAGGTCGCGGTGGCGCCGCACTGGTCTCACATCCAGGCTCGGCTCGATACCGAGCACGCCGCCCTCACCCACCTGCTCGCCACCAGTGGTGTAGAGGGTCTACTGGCCGGGCTGGTGCCCTTCGCCCGCTGGCGCTACCCCGTGCTGGAGGTGGGCCATGGTGCATCCACTGCCGACATCCATCTCGGCGGGCGAGGGCTGCTGCTGGTGCCGTCGGCATTCCTCGACCCACGGCCCGTCTTGTGGACCAGCGGGCTGGACGAGCAGGCGCCGTCGATGCTCTTTTTGCCCGCGATGCGCGGACCCCTTGACCTGGCCGCCGTCCTGGCCGAGCCCGCCGGAGCGGACCGGCTGCCCGCGCTGATCGACCTTGTCGGCCGCACCCGGGCCTACGCCCTGCGCAGCATCGGTACCGCGCCTTACACCACCGGAGAGCTCGCCCATCGGTTGGCGATCTCACCTGCGAGCGCCAGCGAGCACGCGACGGTGCTCCGCGGAGCGGGGCTCGTCTTCACCGTCCGTCAGGGTCGAACCGTGCGGCACCACCTCACCGCGTTGGGGGAACAGATGCTCAGCGGAACAGTCGCCGCGCCGTCCCAGGCGACTGCCGTCGCGGAGCGCCTGGCCGTGCATCACGAGGGCCGCCAGCCTCCGCGGACGGGGCCGAGGTCGTTCGTCCGGTAGGGCAGTGGTGCCAGGTCGGCCGGCGCGGCCCCGAGTCGTCCGGCCATCGGCTGCATCGGCTTACGCCGACCGTCCAGCATCAGCCCCCGCAGATACCGCAGACCGGTCGCCCGCTGATCCGACCGCCGCAACCCCGCGAAGATCCCTGCCGCGAAGTCTTCCAACCGCGCCCGCACCCGAACGAGATCCCGCTCATCCACCGCGGCAGCCAAACACCGCCACGACGCTGATACAAGCGACACGCCACAACGACCTAACAAAGCACTACTAGTGTCCTGAGTCGTTGGAAGCTTTATTGATCCGGGTGCAGTAGTTGGCGAGATTATCGAGGATCTGGTCGGCGGTTTTGGTCCAGACAAAGGGTTTGGGGTTGTCGTTCCACGCCGCGATCCAGGCGTTGACGTCGTCTTCGAGGGCTTTGACGCTGCGGTGGGTGGAACGGCGAAGCTTGCGGTTGGTCAGTTCGGCGAACCAGCGTTCGACCAGGTTGAGCCAGCTGCCGGAGGTTGGTGTGAAGTGCAGGTGGAAGCGGG
>NZ_JBFAAF010000051.1:58100-59134 GCF_040639595.1 Micromonospora sp. NPDC023814 | reverse complement strand
GCCCGGTTACATTCCGAACCCGGAAGCTAAGCCCTCCAGCGCCGATGGTACTGCACTCGGGAGGGTGTGGGAGAGTAGGACACCGCCGGACAATCATTCCAGTCGAGGGCCGCCCCATCCGGGTCGGCCCTCGACTGCGTAGCGCCATAGGTGGCGCAATGAGGAAGGATGTACCTGTGAGTTCAGGATCGCAGGGCGGAGATCGTCCCCGTCGTTACGAAGACCGCGCGGGCGGGCGCGAGGGCGCCCCGCGCCGTGACGACCGGCCGTCGTACCGGGATGACCGGGGCGGTCAGCGCGGCGGATACGCCGGCGGCGACCGCCGCGAAGGCGGGTACCGGTCTGGTTCCCGTGATGGAGACTCCCGCGCGGCCGGCGCCCCCCGCCGTGACGGCGCCGAGCGCCAGGGTGGTTTCCGTGGCGGTGAGCGCCGTGAGGGCGGGTTCCGTTCGGGCCCGCCGCGCGAGGGTGGCTTCCGCCGTGACGCTGGCGACCGCGAGGGTGGCTTCCGCGGTGGCGAGCGCCGTGAGGGCGGTTTCCGTGGCGGTGAGCGTCGTGAGGGTGGCGACAGGCCCGGCGGTGGCTTCCGTGGCGGTGACCGTGAGGGTGGCTTCCGTGGCGGTGAGCGTCGCGAGGGTGGTTTCCGTGGCGGTGACCGTGAGGGTGGCTTCCGCGGCGGTGAGCGCCGTGAGGGCGGATTCCGTTCGGGCCCGCCGCGCGAGGGTGGCTTCCGCCGTGACGCTGGCGACCGCGAGGGTGGCTTCCGCGGTGGCGAGCGCCGTGAGGGCGGGTTCCGTTCGGGCCCGCCGCGCGAGGGTGGCTTCCGCCGTGACGCTGGCGACCGCGAGGGTGGCTTCCGCGGTGGCGAGCGCCGTGAGGGCGGTTTCCGTGGCGGCGACCGTCGTGAGGGTGGCGACAGGCCCGGCGGTGGCTTCCGTGGCGGTGACCGTGAGGGTGGCTTCCGCGGTGGCGAGCGTCGCGAGGGTGGTTTCCGTGGCGGTGACCGCGAGGGTGGCTTCCGCGGTGGCGAGCGC
>NZ_JBFAAF010000051.1:0-58003 GCF_040639595.1 Micromonospora sp. NPDC023814 | reverse complement strand
CGCCGTGAGGGTGGTTTCCGTGGCGGCGACCGTCGTGAGGGTGGCGACAGGCCCGGCGGTGGTTTCCGTGGCGGTGACCGCGAGGGTGGCTTCCGCGGTGGCGAGCGCCGTGAGGGTGGTTTCCGTGGCGGCGACCGTCGTGAGGGTGGCGACAGGCCCGGCGGTGGTTTCCGTGGCGGTGACCGCGAGGGTGGCTTCCGTGGCGGTGAGCGTCGCGAGGGTGGTTTCCGTGGCGGTGACCGCGAGGGTGGCTTCCGCGGTGGTGAGCGCCGCGAGGGTGGCTTCCGCGGTGGCGAGCGCCGTGAGGGCGGCTTCCGTGGCGGTGACCGCGAGGGTTTCCGTGGCGGTGAGCGTCGCGAGGGCGGTTTCCGTGGCGGTGAGCGTCGTGAGGGTGGCGACAGGCCCGGCGGTGGTTTCCGTGGCGGTGACCGCGAGGGTGGCTACCGTGGCGGCGACCGTGAGGGCTTCCGCGGTGGTGAGCGCCGCGACGGTGGGTTCCGTCGTGAGGGCGGCGAGCGCCAGGGCGGCGGCTTCCGGGGCGGTGACCGCGAGGGCGGGTACCGCGGCGGTGACCGCGAGGGCGGCTACCGGGGCGGTGACCGCGAGGGCGGCTACCGGGGCGGTGAGCGCCGCGAAGGCGGGTACCGCGGCGGTGAGCGTCGTGAGGGCGGCTACCGGGGTGGTGACCGCGAGGGCGGTTTCCGTGGCGGTGAGCGCCGCGAAGGCGGGTACCGGGGTGGTGACCGCGAGGGCGGTTTCCGGGGTGGCGAGCGCCGCGACGAGCGGCGGGAGCGACCGGAGGCGGAGGGGGAGCGCACCCAGGCTCCCGCGCTGCCCGACGAGATCGTCGCCACCGACCTCGACAAGGATGTCCGGGCCGAGCTGCTGTCGCTGGCCAAGCCGGTCGCCGAGACGGTCGCCCGACACCTGGTGGCCACGGGTCAGCTGATCGACGAGGACCCGGCGGAGGCGCTGGCGCACGCGCTGGCCGCCCGTCGGCTGGCGTCCCGGATCGCCGCCGTCCGCGAGGCGGTGGGCCTGGCCGCGTACCACGCGGGGGAGTGGCAGACCGCGATCGCGGAGCTGCGCACGTACCACCGGATGACCGGGCTGCAGAGCCACCTGGCGGTGCTCGCGGACTGCGAGCGGGCGCTGGGCCGGGCGGAGCGGGCGATCGACCTGTTCCGTGGCGCGGACCGGGAGAAGCTGGACCAGGCCGTGGCGATCGAGCTGCTGATCGTGGCGGCCGGCGCGCGCGGCGACCTCGGCCAGAAGGACGCCGCGGTGGCCATGCTCCAGGTTCCCGAGCTGACCGCCGAGGCGGCCGAGCCGTGGACGGCCCGGCTGCGCTACGCGTACGCCGACGCGCTGCTCGCGGTCGGTCGTCGCGAGGAGGCCCGCGAGTGGTTCTCCCGGGCGGCCGACGTGGACACCGAGGGCGAGACCGACGCCGCCGAGCGCCTGCTGGAGCTCGACGGTGTGGTGATCGAGGGCGACGAGGAGGACGAGGAGTCCGCTGAGGCGATCGCCGCCGGCCCCGGCGCCCCGGGTGCGGTGCCGGCCTGTCCGGATGCCGACCTCACCGGCGACGCCGAGCGCGACGAGCGTGACGACGACGGGCGACGGGACGAGGCCGGCCCGACGGCCGACGAGCGGGACGAGGCCGGGAGCGCGGACGTGCCGACGGACGACCTGGCCGACGACGAGCTGACCGACGACGAGGCGCGCGCTGTCGCGGCCGGTCCCACTGCCGACGGCACCGGGACCGACGCCACCGACGCCGCCGCCCGTGGCGAGTCGGCCGGCACCGGCGAGTCGGACGCCCCGCAGCGATGACGGCGTACGCCGGGGAGCGGCTGGTCGACGGGTACGCCCTGGTCGTGTTCGACCTGGACGGGGTGATCTACCTGATCGACCGGCCGATTCCCGGCGCCGTCGAGGCGGTCGGCCGGCTGCACGCCGAGGGGCGGGGCGTCGCCTACGCGACCAACAACGCCTCGCGCCGCTCCAGCGAGGTGGCCGCCCTGCTCACCGGGATGGGCGTTCCCGCCCGGGCGGAGGAGGTGCTCACCTCCGCGGCGGCCGCCGCCGAGTTGCTCCGCGACCGGCTGCCCCCCGGCGCCGCGGTGCTGGTGGTGGGCGCCGAGGCACTGCGGGCCGAGGTTCGCGCCGCCGGGCTGACGCCGGTGTCCCGGGCCGACGAGTCGCCGGTCGCCGTCGTGCAGGGGTACGGGCCGCAGGTCGGCTGGGTGGACCTGGCCGAGGCGTCGGTGGCCGTACGCGGCGGGGCGACCTGGATCGCCACCAACACCGACCGGACGCTGCCCAGCGGTCGGGGACCGCTGCCGGGCAACGGCGCGCTGGTCGCCGCGCTGCGGACCGCGCTCGGGCGGGATCCCGACGTGATCGTCGGCAAGCCCGAGCCGGCGCTGTTCGCCACCGCGGCCCGCCGCGCCGGCGAGGGCCGGGCACTGGTGGTCGGCGACCGGCTGGACACCGACATCGAGGGCGCCCGGCGGGCGGGCCTGGACAGCCTGCTGGTGCTCACCGGCGTCAGCGACGCGACCGAACTGCTCGTCGCCCCGCCGCAGCACCGGCCGACGTACGTTGCGATGGACCTCGGCGGGCTCTTCGACCCGGCGGCGGTGGTGCGGGTCCCGGGCCCGGCGGACGGGTGGTCGGTGGCGTCGCGGGACGGCGCGCTGGAGCTGTCCGGGGCGGGCCGCCCGCTGGACGCTCTGGCGGCGCTGTGCGCGGCCGCCTGGACCGGGGACGCGACGCGGGTGCGTGCCGGGTCGGCGGCGGCCGGGCAGGCGCTGACCGCGTTCGGCCTGTCCGCCTGAACGGTCCCGCCCTCCCGGCCCGGTCCCACCCCGGCGGTCGGGCCGCCCCTGGCCGGGGCTCGGCGCAGGCTGCCTCGGCCGCGGCTCAGAGCAGCTTGCGCAGCTTCATCAGGTCGAGCGGGTTCGCCTTGATCGACACTCGCCGGGACGTGACCGCGCGGGTGATGTCGAGTTCACCGCGGACCAACGCGAGCAGGTCGTCGCTGCTCGTGCTCAGCGCGATCTTCGCCTTCGGGTCGTCGCCGTCGGTCAGGTCGACCAGGCGGCCGTCGGCGAGCCGGCCGTGGAAGGCCGTGTCCAGGTCCGTGATCCGGCAGGCCAGCGTGCGGTCCAGGTCGATCCGTTCCCGCACCGTCTCCGCGTTGCGGTCCAGCCGGGCGGCCAGCTCCTGCAACGCCTGCCGGCACTCGTCCACGCTGGCCACTGTCGCCCCCTCGCCGTTCGCCACGCCGTCCCCGGCACCGTACCGCACAGGGCCTCGCGGGGTGCCCGGTAGCGTGACACCTGCACACCCCCGCCCCGCGGAAGGACTCAGGCATGCAGGACGCGTGGCGCGCCTACCTCGAGCTGGCCATGGGCCTGACGGAGGCGCCCCGGAAGAAGGCCCAGGACGCGGTGCGCCGCCTCGTCGGCTCGGGCGGAGCGACCGCCGGCCAGTTGCAGGCGCTCGCCGAGGAACTCGTCTCCACCGGCGCGGCGAACCGGGAGGCGCTGACCAAGCTGGTCCGGTTCGAGGTCGACCGGGCCCTCGGCGCGGTGGGGCTCGCCACCGCCGACGAGGTCGCCGAGCTGACCCGCCGGGTGCACGAGCTGGAGCGCCTGCTCCGGGAGGCCAGGGCGACCCCCGCCACCCCGTCGCCGGCGACCCCCGCCACCTCGTCCGCGGCACCCACCACCTCGTCGGCGGCCCCGGGCGCCACCGAGCCGGCCACGCCCCCCACGGCCGGGCCGGGCGCGCCCGTCGCGACGCAGGCGGTGGCCAAGAAGGCGGTGGCCCAGAAGGCGGTCGCGAAGAAGGCCGTGGCCAAGAAGGCGGTGGCGAAACGGGCGCCGTCGGCCGTCGCCCCGGCCGAGGGCAGCCACGTCGAGCAGGTCCAGCCGGCGAAGGCCCAGGGCGCCGACGCCGGACCGGCCCGGCCGGTGAAGAAGGCGTCCGCCCGCAGGCAGCAGCCGGGCGGCGAGGCGTGATCCGCCTCGCGGCCGGGAGCGGGTCGTGACCGGCCCCCACCGTCCCGGCCCGCCCCCGGGTGCCCGTCCCGGCCCGCCGCCCGCTGCCCGGCCGGGCCCCACGCCCGGACCGCGCCCCGGGCCCCCGCGACCCGAGCCGCTCGACGATTTCGACGAGGCGCGCCACCCCGCCGTCGACGCCGCCGTGCGCGCGATGGCCAACGCCGCGACGCTCGCCCCCGCCGACCAGATCGCGCAGTACGAGGCGGCGTACGAGACGCTGCGGGAAACCCTCGCCACCATCGACCAGGCCTGACCGGACCGGAGAAGAACCACGCATGGCACGTCGTAACCGGCTGGACGCCGAACTCGTCCGCCGCGGCCTGGCCCGCTCCCGTGAGCAGGCCGCCGCGCTGGTGGAGGCCGGCCGCGTCCAGCTGCGCGGGGTGCCCGCCCGCAAGCCCGCCGCGATGGTCGACCCCGCCGACCCGCTGCTGGTCACGGGCGAGGACCCCAGCTCGGAGTACGTCTCCCGGGGCGGGCACAAACTGGCCGGCGCGCTGACCGCCTTCGCCCCCGGCGGGCTGCGGGTGGCCGGCCGGCGCTGCCTGGACGCGGGCGCCTCCACCGGCGGCTTCACGGACGTGCTGCTGCGCGCCGACGCGGCCGAGGTGGTGGCCGTCGACGTCGGCTACGGGCAGCTCGCCTGGCCGCTGCGCAACGATCCCCGGGTGCGGGTCTTCGAGCGCACCAACGTCCGTACGCTCACTCCGGAGGCCATCGGGGGGCCGGTCGACGTCACGGTCGCCGACCTGTCGTTCATCTCGCTGCGGCTGGTGCTGCCGGCGCTGGCCGGCTGCACCCGGCCCGACGGCGACCTCGCGCTGATGGTGAAGCCGCAGTTCGAGGTCGGCAAGGAGCGGGTCGGCGCCGGCGGGGTGGTCCGCGATCCGGCGCTGCGCGCCGAGGCGGTGCTCGACGTCGCCGCCGCGGCGGCGCGGCTCGACCTCGGTCTGGCCGACGTGGCCGCGAGCCCGCTGCCGGGGCCCAGCGGCAACGTCGAGTTCTTCGTATGGTTACGCCGGGACGCACCGCCGGCCGACCCGGATCGGGTGCGTGCCGTGGTGACCGCCGGGCCGCAGGGCCCGGTGCCGTCCGGCGACCTGCCGGACACGGCGACGGAGGAGGTGGCCGGGTGAGCGAGCAGGCGAGCCCCGCGGTCGCGGCTGGGCCGCGCGGGTGCGGGTGCCGGGCGGGCGTGACGGGACGGCCGTCCCGGTGAGCCGCACGGCCCTGCTGGTGACCCACACCGGCCGCCGCCGCAGCACCGAGCACGCGCGGGCGGTGGCCGCCGACCTCATCGCGGCCGGTTTCGAGGTACGGGTCGTCGCCGAGGAGGCCGACGACCTCGACCTGCCCGGCGTGGTGCCGGTGACCGGCCTGGAGGCGGCCGAGGGCGCGGAGATCGTCTTCGCGCTCGGCGGGGACGGCACGTTCCTGCGCGCGGCCGAGCTGGCCCGGCCGGCGAAGGCGCCGCTGCTCGGCATCAACCTCGGCAAGGTCGGCTTCCTCGCCGAGGCGGAGATCGACGACCTGGACAGCGCGGTGCGGGACGTGGTGGGCCGCAACTACACCGTGGACGAGCGGCTCACGCTGGACGTGACCGCCGAGTTCGACGGCGGCCCGACCATCGAGTCCTGGGCGCTCAACGAGATCAGCGTCGAGAAGGGCGAGCGCGCCCAGATGCTGGAGCTGCTCGTCGACGTGGACGGCCGCCCGCTGTCCCGCTACGGCTGCGACGGCGTGGTCTGCGCGACCCCCACCGGCTCGACGGCGTACGCGTTCTCGGGCGGCGGGCCGGTGGTGTGGCCCGAGGTGGAGGCCCTGCTGCTGGTGCCGATCAGCGCGCACGCGCTGTTCAGCCGGCCGCTGGTGACCGCGCCCACCTCCACGTTCGCCATCACCGTCGACCCGTTCACCACCCTCGCGGTGTTGTCCTGCGACGGCCGGCGCGTCTACGACCTGCCGCCCGGGGCCCGGGTCACCGTGCGGCGCGGCGCGCTGCCCGTGCGCATCGTGCGGCTGCGGGACCGCCCGTTCACCGACCGGCTGGTGGCGAAGTTCGACCTGCCCGTGCACGGCTGGCGCGGCAACCGCCGCTGACGGCGCGTCGGTGGCGCGTATCCGGTCGGCGGTGACCGGCCTCACCGGGGCGTCCCGGCCGGTGGTGAGGCGGGGCGCGACGCCCCGGTACGCCCGCGCCGGCTGGTCAAGTGTCGGGGGCCGCGTCTACTGTCGGTTGCTGTGCTGGAAGAGCTGCGCATCACCGGACTGGGCGTCATCGAGGACACCACGCTGCCGTTGACCGGCGGCATGAACGTCATCACCGGCGAGACCGGTGCGGGCAAGACCATGGTGGTCACCGGCCTCGGCCTGCTCTTCGGTGGCCGTGCCGACGCGGGGCGGGTCCGCGCCCAGCCCGGCCGGGCGGTGGTCGAGGGGCGGCTGCGGCTCGACGGCCGGGTCGCCGCCACCGTGCACGCCCGGGTCGTCGACGCCGGCGGCGAGCCCGACGAGGACGGTTCGGTGCTGCTCAGCCGCACGGTCACGGTGGAGGGTCGGTCCCGGGCGCACCTGGGCGGGCGCAGCATGCCGGTGGCCATGCTCGGCGAGGTGGGCGAGCAGGTGGTCGCCGTGCACGGCCAGTCCGACCAGCTGCGGCTGCTGCGTCCGGCCGAGCAGCGGGCCGCGCTGGACCGGTTCGCCGGCCCGGAGCACGAGAAGCTGCTCGACGCGCTGCGCGAGGCGTACGCCCGCTGGCGCGCCGTGGTCGACGACCTGGCCGACCGGCGGCGCAACGCCCGCGAGCGCAGCCAGGAGGCCGACCTGCTGCGGCTCGGCCTGGACGAGATCACCCGGGTCGACCCGCAGCCCGGCGAGGACGACGAGCTGAAGGCGGAGGCGCAGCGGCTGGAGCACGCCGAGGGGCTGCGCACCGCGGCGCAGCTGGCCCACCAGTGCGTGGCCGGCGGCGTGGAGGCGGCCGACGAGACCCCTGACGCCACGGCGCTGCTCGGCACCGCCCGGCGCACCCTGGAGGCGCAGGCCGGCACGGATCCGGCGCTCGGCGAGCTGGCGGGGCGGCTGGAGGAGGCGGCGACGCTGGTGGCGGACGTCTCCGCCGAGCTGTCGGCCTACCTCGCCGCGCTCGACGCCGACCCGGCCCGGTTGCAGGCCCTCTACGAGCGCCGGGCGGCGCTGCGCGCCCTGACCCGCAAGTACGCCGACGACGTCGACGGCGTGATCGCCTGGGCGGAACGGGCCCGCACCCGACTGTCCGACCTGGACACCTCCGACGAGTTCCTCGACGAGTTGGAGCGGGAGTCGGCGCGGCTGGCCGGCGAGGTCGCCGACCTGGCCGGCCGGGTGTCGACGTCCCGGCAGGAGGCGGCGACCCGCTTCGCGGAGCAGGTCACCGTCGAGCTGGCTGGCCTGGCCATGCCGCACGCCCGGATCGAGGTGGCGGTGCTGCCGCGGCCGGCCGGCCGGGCGGAGCCGAGCCTGCCGGTCAACGGCGCCGAGGTCGGCGTCGGCCCGGACGGCGGCGACGAGGTCGAGCTGCGCCTGCTGGCCCACCCCGGCGCGCCCGCGCTGCCGCTGCAACGCGGCGCCTCCGGTGGTGAGCTGTCCCGGGTGATGCTCGCCATCGAGGTCGTCTTCGCCGGCTCGGGCGGGCCGCCCACGCTGGTCTTCGACGAGGTGGACGCCGGGGTCGGCGGCCAGGCGGCGGTGGAGATCGGCCGGCGGCTGGCCCGGCTGGCCCGCAGCCACCAGGTGCTCGTGGTCACCCACCTGCCGCAGGTCGCCGCGTTCGCCGACCGGCATCTGGTGGTGGCGAAGGACACGGGCGGAGCGGTCACCACGAGCGGGGTCCGCGTGGTGGAGGACACGGAGCGGGCCCGGGAACTGGCCCGGATGCTCGCGGGTTTGCCCGATTCCGACCTGGGTATCGCCCATGCCGAGGAGCTTCTCGCCGTGGCGGCCCGGGAAAGGCGTCCGTGAGGGCGGCGATTGTGAGCACAGGCACACCGGCCTGCGCGCTAGTGTGCTTCCCTGGGTAGGCGGCCCTGCTCAGGCATGTCGCGACAGAAATGCCTGCCTCACATGCCAGGATGGTCACGATGCGTCTACCCACGTTGCGCCGGACCCGGAACGCGGAACCGGGCAGAATCCTCGGCACCGCGCGCCTGGACCGCCGGACGAAGCGCCTGGTCGGCCGGCTCCGCCCCGGTGACATCGCGGTCATCGACCACGTCGACGTGGACCGGGTCGCCGCCGACTCGCTCGTCGCGGTCGGTGTCGCCGCCGTGCTCAACGCGAAGCCGTCGGTCTCCGGTCGCTACCCCAACCTCGGGCCGGAGGTGCTGATCGGCGCCGGCATCCCGCTCCTCGACGACCTGGGGGAGGGGATCTTCGAGCGGATCCGTGAGGGCGACACGGTCCGGATCGAGGGCAACACCGTCTACGTCGGCGACGAGCCGGTGGCGCACGGCAGCCTCCAGGACGCCGAGACGGTGGCCAAGGCGATGGCCGACGCCCGGGAGGGCCTGTCGGTCCAGCTCGAGGCGTTCGCCGCCAACACGATGGACTACCTCAAGCAGGAGCGTGCCCTGCTCCTCGACGGCGTCGGCGTGCCGGAGATCCAGACCGAGATCCAGGGGCGGCACTGCCTGATCGTGGTGCGCGGCTACGACTACAAGGCCGACCTGGACGTGCTGCGTCCCTACATCCGCGAGTTCAAGCCGGTGCTGATCGGCGTCGACGGCGGCGCGGACGCGCTGGTGGAGGCCGGCTACACGCCGGACATGATCATCGGTGACATGGATTCGGTCACCGACGACGTGTTGCGCTGCGGCGCCGAGGTGATCGTGCACGCCTACCCGGACGGGCGGGCGCCCGGCCTGGCCCGGGTCACCGGGCTCGGCGTACCGGCGGTGACCTTCCCGGCCGCGGCCACCAGCGAGGACCTGGCCATGCTGCTCGCCGACGAGAAGGGCGCCTCGCTGCTGGTCGCCGTCGGCACCCACGCCACGCTGGTGGAGTTCCTGGACAAGGGCCGCGGCGGCATGGCCTCCACGTTCCTGACCCGGCTCAAGGTCGGCGGCAAGCTCGTCGACGCCAAGGGTGTGAGCCGGCTCTACCGGCAGAGCATCTCCGGGTCCTCGCTGCTGCTGCTGGTGCTCTCCGCGATCGCGGCGATGGCCTCCGCCGTGGCGGTCTCCACCGTCGGCAAGGCGTATTTGGGTGTGGTTTCCGAGTGGTGGAACAATTTCGTGTTCCAGCTTGAACAGCTTTTCTAGCGTCCGACCGATCAAGAGGCTGCAGGTGTGATCAACTTCCGGTACCACGTGGTGTCCCTGACCGCGGTCTTCCTCGCGTTGGCGATCGGTCTGGTGGTCGGCACCGCCGCACTGAACGGCCCGGTCGCCGACTCGCTCAAGGAGAACGTCAACGGGCTGCGCAAGGACAACCAGCTGATGCGCCAGCAGGTCCAGAGCATGGAGAAGGAACTGGAGCTGGAGGAGGACTTCGCGGCCCAGATGGCGGAGTTGTTCCTGCCGGGCAAGCTCGCCGGCAAGCGGGTGGTGGTGGTGACCCTGCCCACCGGGCGGGACCACACCGAGGGCGTGGTCAAGATGCTCCAGCTCGGCGGGGCCGAGATGACGGGTCGCATCGACCTGCAGGACAAATTCATCAATCCGGACAACAACAACGACCTGCTGGAACTGGCGGTCACCGCCGCGCGCCCCACCAGCGCGCCGACCGCCGACCTGCCGGGCAACGGCAACGGGGTGGAGACGTCCAGCGCGCTGCTGGCCAGCGTCCTGCTGGACCGGGCGCCCGGCGCCACCCCGGTCACCGAGGCCGACCGGCGGGCGGTGCTGGCCGCGTACACCAACGCCAACTACCTGACCACCGAGGAGCGGGTCAGCGCGTCGGCGGAGGCCGTCGTCGTGGTCAGCGGGCAGCCGTACGTGGACAAGGACTCGGCGAAGAAGGACGAGTCGGTGCTCAAGGTCGCCGAGCAGTTCGACCGCGCCGGGACGATCGTCGTCGCCGGCAACGGCTCGACCGGCGGCAACCTGGTCGCCGCCGTCCGCAGCGACCCGGTGCTGGTGCAGAGCATCTCCACCGTCGACAACGCCAACACCGTCCAGGGCCAGCTGGTCACCGCCCTCGCGATGGTGCAGCAGGTGACCGAGAAGAAGGCCGGGCAGTACGGCGTCGGCGACAATGCCACCCTGCTGCCTAGACTGCCCCAGTGAGCGAGCGACGTACCCCGGTGTCCGGATCCAGCCGCACGCACGAGCGGGAGGGGGCCGCATGAGTCTGCTCGGTCGACTGTTGATCGCCGGGGCGGGCGCCGCCGCCGCCCGGTACGCGCTGCGCGAGGTGCGCACCTCGCCGGCCGGCCCGGCCCTGGGCCGGACGAACTTCCGTGGCCGCACGGTGACCCTGGCCGCCGGGCCGGCGCTCGCCGCCGGGGCCGCCGGCGCGGGCGCGTTCGGCGCCTCCAGCGCGTCCTCGGGGGCCGCGGCCCTGGTCGCCGGGGTGGGTGCCGGGGCCGTCGGGCTCTACGACGACGTGGTGGGGGCGCGGCCGGAACAGAAGGCGGCGAAGGGCTTCGCCGGTCACCTGGCCGCGCTGCGCGAGGGCCGGATCACCGCCGGGCTCGTCAAGGTCGTCGGGGTGGGCGCGGTAGGGCTCGGCGCCGCCGCGCTGCTCGCCACCGACCCCGGGGTGGCCGGGCACCGCCGCCGCCAGCGGCAGGGCACGCTGGGCCGGGGCGTCGACGTGCTGCTCGGCGCGGGCGTCATCGCCGGCACCGCGAACCTGCTGAACCTGCTCGACCTGCGACCCGGCCGGGCCCTTAAGTCCGGCATCCTGCTCGGCGCCCCGCTGGCCGGCGGCCCGCACGGCGGGATCGCCGCGGGTGCGGTCGGCGCCGCCGCCGGGCTGCTCCCCGACGACCTCGGCGAGGACGTGATGCTCGGCGACAGCGGTGCGAACGCGCTCGGCGCGCTGCTGGGCGTGGCGCTGGCCGCGCGTACCGGGCCGGTCGGGCGGGCCGGGCTGCTCGCCGTGCTCGCCGGTCTCACCGCGGCCAGCGAGAAGGTCAGCTTCACCCAGGTCATCCAGCGCACCCCCGGGCTGCGCGAACTCGACGCGCTGGGCCGTCGCGCCGACTGACGTGACTACCCCGGCACCCCTCGCCGGCGCCGGCCGCGTCGCCGGAGCGGCCGCGCTCATCGCCGTCCTCACCGTGCTCAGCCGGCTCGCCGGGTTCGGCCGCACCGCCGTCTTCACCTGGGTCGTGCAGAAGAGCGACCTCGGCGGCATGTACGTGATCGCCAACACGGTCCCGAACATCATCTTCGAGATCGTCGCGGGCGGCGCGCTGGCGAGTCTGGTCGTACCACTGCTGGCCGGGCCGGTCGCGGCCGGGGACCGGCGCGCGGTGGCCGCCACCACCGGCGCCCTGCTCACCTGGACGGTCACCCTGCTGGTGCCGCTGGCCGTGCTGGTCGCGGTGGCGGCCGACCCGGTCGTGTCGCTGATCAGCGAGGGGCGCTCCGAGGCGGAGGTGGCCGCCGGCGCGCGGATGCTGCGGGTCTTCGCCCCGCAGTTGCCGCTCTACGGCATCGGCATCGTGCTGACCGGCGTGCTCCAGGCGCACCGCCGGTTCGCCTGGCCGGTGATCGCGCCGCTGCTGTCCAGCCTCACCGTGATCGTGGTCTACCTCGCCTTCGGCGGCGCCGAGGGACGTGGCGCGAGTGTGGCGCAGGTGAGCCGCGGCGGCGAGCTGATCCTGTCGGGCGGCACCACGGCGGGCGTGGTGGTGCTGTCGTTGTCGCTGCTGATCCCGCTGCGCCGGCTGGGGCTGCGGCTGCGCCCCGGGTACGCGTTCCCCGCCGACGCCCGGGCGCGGGTGAAGGGGCTGGCGCTGGCCGGCGCCGTCACCGTCACCGCCCAGCAGATCGCGCTGCTGGTGCTGCTCAACCGGGTCTCCGGCGGCCCGACCGGCTCGCCGCAGGTGTTCAACCTGGCCCAGACCATGTACCTGCTGCCCTGGGCGGTGCTGGCGGTGCCGCTCGCCGTGGCGGCCTACCCGACGCTGGCGACCGCGGCGGCCGCCGGGGACGACGGGGACTACCGGCACACGCTCTCCTCGACCGCGCGCGGCGTGCTGCTGTTCAGCTGCCTCGGCGCGGCGACCCTGGTCGGCACCGCCGCGCCGGTCGCCTCGTTCTTCTACCCGGACGATCCCGGGTCCACGGCCGCCGGGATCGCCGGCTTCGCCCCGGGGCTGCTCGGTTACGGCCTCTTCGCGGTGCTCTCCCGGGCCCTCTACGCCCGCGGCGACACCCGCCCCGCCACCGTGGCGATCACCGCCGGCTGGCTGGCCGTGCCGGTGGCGGCGGTGCCGCTGGCGGCCCTGCTCCCGGTGGCGGACCGGGTGCTGGCGGTCACCCTGGCCAACTCGGCCGGGATGCTGCTGCTCGGCGGCCTGCTGCTCGCCGCCGTGCTGCGCTCGGCCGGGGCCGCCGCGCTCGCCGGCGTCGGCCGGGCCGGCGCCGCCGGGCTGCTCGCCGGTGCCCTGGCGGCGCTCGCCGGGGCGGCCACCGCCCGCTGGCTGGACGCGGCCGGCGACGGCACCCCGACGACACCGGCCGCACTCGTGCAGGGCATGCTGTCCGGAGTCCTGGTCGGCGTCGTGTTCCTCGCCGTCGTCTGGCTGGTCGACCGGCGGGACGTGCGACCGCTGCTGGCCGGGGTGCTCCGGCGGCTGAGCCGGGGCCGGCGCGCGCCGACGGCCCCCGCCGAACGGACGGGTGAGGGCGAGATCCCCCCGGAACGGGGTGACGGGAAGGAGACGGTGTCCCGGTGAGCGGGTGCAGGACGGGTGACCGGCCGGCGGCGACCGACGAGCGGGGGTGGTCCCGGTGACGGAACCGACACCGGACACCAACTGGCGCGGCACCGTGGCCCTGCTGCTCGCCTCCAGCACCGGCGGGGTCGGACAGCACGTCCGTTCCCTCGCCCAGGGGCTGACCGCCGCGGGCGCCGCCGTGCTGGTCTGCGGGCCCGCCGCGGCGCAGGAGCAGTTCGACTTCACCGGCGTCGGCGCCCGGTTCCGGCCGGTGGAGATCCCGGCCAGCCCGACCCCTGCCGACGCCCGTGCCGTGGGCGCGCTGCGCCGGGCCCTCGCCGCCGAGCCGGTCGACGTGCTGCACGCCCACGGGCTGCGGGCCGGGCTGGTCGCCGTCCTCGCCCGGCCGGCCGTGCCACTCGTGGTCACCTGGCACAACGCGGTGCTCGCCGGCGGGTTGCGCGGCGGCGTGTCCCGCCTCGTCGAACGGGTCGTCGCCCGGGGCGCCCGGGTGGCCCTCGGCGCCTCCGCCGACCTCGTCGAGCGGGCCGCCGCGCTGGGCGCGACGGACGCCCGGCTCGCCCCGGTCGCCGCGCCGGCGCTGCCCGCGCCGCGCCGCCGCCGGGCCGCCGTCCGCGCCGAGTTCGGCGTCGGCCCGGACCAGCCGCTGATCCTCTCGGTCGGCCGGCTGCACCCGCAGAAGCGGTACGACGTGCTGGTCGACGCGGCGGCCCGGTGGCGCACCCGGACCCCGGCACCGGTCGTGGTGATCGCCGGCAGCGGCCCGGCCTACCTGCCGCTGGCCGCCCGGATCTCCGCCGCCCGGGCCCCGGTGACCCTGCTCGGGCACCGCACCGACGTGGCCGACCTGCTCGCCGGGGCCGACCTGGCGTTGGTGACCAGCGACTGGGAGGCCCGTCAGCTCTTTGCACAGGAGGCGATGCGGGCCGGCGTACCACTGGTGGCGACCGCCGTCGGCGGCCTGCCGGAGCTGGTCGGCGACGCCGCGGCGCTGGTGCCGCCCGGGGACGTGGACGCGGTCGACGCGGCCGTGCGCGCCCTGCTCGACGACGAGGCCGGTCGGGCCGCGCTGGGCCGGCGGGGCGCCGCCCGGGCCGCGACCTGGCCCACCGAGGCGGACACCCTCGCCCAGCTCGCGGCGCTCTACGCCGAGCTGGCCCCGGACGCGGCAGGATCCGCCGCCCCCGGCGCCGACGGCGGGCCCGCCGAACCCGGACGTGACGGTCACGCCCCGTCGACGGGACGCCGGTGATGTTGCGCAGACTCGCCCCGGCCCTGCTGACCCTGGTCGTGGTGGCGCTCGGCATCGCGGCGCTGACCGCCCGGCCGGACCGGGAGGCGCCCGAGCGCACCGCCGACTTCGTCGTGCTCGCCGGGGTGGCCGGGCTGCGCTGGGAGGACGTCGACCCGGAGACCACCCCGACGCTGTGGCGGATGGCCCGCGACGGCTCCATCGGTTCCCTCTCGGTGCGCTCCGCGCACCGGCCGACCTGCCCCGTGGACGGCTGGCTGACCCTCGGGGCGGGCAGCTTCGCCGCCTGGAACGGCAGCCGGCAGGCCGGGGGCTGCCCCCCGACGGCGGTGACGGTGGAGCAACCCGACGGTATCGGCGCGAACCTGCCCGACCAGGAGAGCGTCGTCCTGCACAATCAGGAGCGGCTGCCGTGGGGCGCGGTGCCCGGCGCGCTGTCGGAGTCGGTGCGCTGCTCGGTGGCGGTCGGGCCCGGCGCGGCAGTGGCCGCCGCCCGGCCGTTCGGCCGGGTCGACCGGTATGCGGCCGCCCTGCCCGAGGACCCCGCCGAGCTGCTCGGCTCGTGCGTGCTGAGCATCGTCGACCTCGGCACGGTCGCCGGCGAGGACCCGACGGCCCGGGCCGCGGCGGCCCGCGAGGCCGACGCCCGGCTGGCCCGGGTGCTCGCCGCCCGGCCGCCCCGCTCGTTGGTGATCGTCGCCGGGGTGTCCGACACCGAGGTGCCGTCCCGGCTGCACGTGGCCGTCGCCGACGGGCCGGGCTGGGAGCGCGGGTGGCTCACCTCGGCCAGCACCGGCCGGGAGGGCTACCTGCAACTGGTCGACCTCGCACCGACCGCGCTCACCGCGCTGGGCCGGCCGATGCCCGAGCGGCTCTTCCTCGGCCGGCCGGCCGAATCGGTCGGCGGGCGGCCGGCGGACCTGGCCACCGCGATCGCGCAGCCCGCCGACGCCGACCGGGAGGCGGCCGCCCAACGGCGGGTGGCGGACTGGTTCTTCGCCCTGCTCGCCGGCGTCCAGGTGCTCCTGGCGGTGGCGGTGCTGCCGTTGCTGCGCCGGGCCCGCCGGCACGCCGGCCCGTACGGCCCGGAGCCGGTGTCGCGGCGGGTCGTGTCGGTCGTCGAGCTGCTGCTGATCGGGGCCGCCCTGGCCGTGCCGGCCGCCCTGCTCGCCGACGCGGTGCCGTGGTGGCGCGGCGACCACGCCGGCGTCTACTTCGCCGGGGTGACCGTGCTGCTGCTGGTCGCCGCGACCGCGGTGGTCCGGCTGGCGCCGGGGTACGCGAGCACCCTCGGCCCGCTGGGCGCGGTGGCGGGCCTGACCACGCTGGCCGTCGGGGTGGACGTGCTCACCGGCGCCCGCCTCCAGCTCAACGGGGTGGTCGGCTACTCGGCCCTGGAGGGCGGCCGGTACGCCGGGCTGGGCACCGTCGGGCTCGGCGTGTTCCTGGCCGGCGCCCTGCTGAGCGCGGGGTGGCTGGCCCAGCGGGTCCGCCGGTCCTGGCGGCCGATCGTCATGGTGGTCGTCGGCGGCGCGGCCGTGGTGGTCGTCGGCAGCCCGTACCTGGGGTCCGACCCGGTCGGCGCGATCGCGTTGACCGCCGGGCTGAGCGTCGCCGCCGCGATCAGCGCCGGCGGCTGGCTGACGATCAGCCGGCTGGCCTGGGCGACCATGGCCGGGCTGGCGTTGACCATCGGCTTCGCGGTGCTGGACCTGCGCCGGCCCGCCGCCGAGCGGGGCAGCCTCGGCCGGTTCCTGGCCGCCGTCGGCGACGGCACCGGTGGGCTCACCGTGCACCGCTCCAGCACCGCCAACTTCGACACCCTGGTCAACAGCCCGCTGACCGTGCTGGCCCTGGCCGGCGCCCTGCTGGTCTGGTTCGCCCTGCTCCAGCCGTGGGGCGGGCTGATGCGGCTGTTCGGCATCTACCCGGCGATGCGGGCGGCGATGGCCGGCACCGCCGTCGCCGCGGTGACCGGCGGGGTGTTGGGCGGCGACGCCCTGGACGTGGCCGGCGCGGCCGGCGCCCTGGTGGTGCCGATGGCGGCGCTGGCCGCGCTGCGGGTACTCGACCACTCGACCGACCGCACCCAGCCCGACGCGGCCCGCCAGAGCGACGACGGGCCGGGCGGGGCCGGCCAGAGCGACGGCGGGCCGGGCGGGGCCGGCGGCGGGTCGGGCGGCGGCGGGGGATCGGACGACGGCGGCCCGGACGGCCCGGACGGCCCGGGGCCGGCGGGCGCCGGGGCGAGCGCCGCGGATCCGGTCACCGGGCCGGACGCGTCGGCCGGCCGGCCATCGACCGAGGTCACGGCCTCCTGAGTCGGCCGGCGACACCCGGACGGCCGGTACGGGTGCGCCGGGCGGCGGGGGCGGGTGAGGTGTTACCGTGGAATCCCGTGGATCGCGTGATCACTTTGCTGATCGGCACGGCGGTCTGCACGACCGCGACGGACGACACGGGAGCAGGCCTTGGCCCCTTCAGCACGGACGACCAGGCACATTTTCGTCACCGGGGGCGTCGCCTCCTCGCTGGGTAAGGGCCTCACCGCCTCCAGCCTCGGCAACCTGCTCACCGCGCGCGGCATGCGCGTGGTCATGCAGAAGCTCGACCCCTACCTCAACGTCGACCCGGGGACGATGAACCCGTTCCAGCACGGCGAGGTCTTTGTGACCGAGGACGGCGCCGAGACCGACCTCGACGTCGGGCACTACGAGCGCTTCCTGGACCGGGCGCTCTCCGGGAAGGCGAACGTCACCACCGGCCAGATCTACTCGGACGTGATCGCCAAGGAGCGGCGCGGCGAGTACCTGGGCGACACCGTCCAGGTCATTCCGCACATCACCAACGAGATCAAGTCGCGGATTCTGGCCATGGCCGACCCGGACGACGACGGCCAGGTGCCGGACGTCGTGATCACCGAGGTCGGCGGCACGGTCGGCGACATCGAGTCGCTGCCGTTCCTGGAGGCGATCCGGCAGGTCCGCCACGACCTGGGCCGGGACAACTGCTTCTACCTGCACGTCTCGCTGGTGCCGTACCTGGCGCCGTCGGGGGAGCTGAAGACCAAGCCGACCCAGCACTCGGTGGCCCAGCTGCGCAGCATCGGCATCCAGCCCGACGCGCTGGTGCTGCGCTGCGACCGGGAGATCCCCGACAAGGTCAAGCAGAAGCTGTCGCTCTACTGCGACGTCGACCGCGAGGCGGTCACCGCCGCACCGGACGCGCCGAGCATCTACGACATCCCCAAGGTGCTGCACCGGGAGGGCCTCGACGCGTACGTGGTGCGCCGGCTTGGCCTCTCCTTCCGCGACGTGGACTGGGCCAGCTGGGACGACCTGCTGGACCGGGTGCACCAGCCCCGGCACACCGTCACCGTCGCCGTGGTCGGCAAGTACGTCGACCTGCCCGACGCGTACCTGTCGGTGAGCGAGGCGATCCGGGCCGCCGGCTTCGGCCACCGGGCCCGGGTGCAGCTGCGCTGGGTGCCCAGCGACGAGTGCGTCACCCCGACCGGCGCCGCGGCCGCCCTGGCCGGCGTGGACGGCATCGTCATCCCGGGCGGCTTCGGGGTGCGTGGCATCGAGGGCAAGATCGGCACCGCCCGGTACGCCCGGGAGAACGGCATCCCGCTGCTCGGCCTCTGCCTCGGCCTGCAGTGCATGACCATCGAGGTGGCCCGGCACCTGGCCGGCCTGGAGGGCGCCAACTCGCTGGAGTTCGACGAGGAGGCGAAGCACCCGGTCATCGCCACCATGGCCGACCAGGAGGACATCGTCGCCGGCAGGGGCGACCTGGGCGGCACGATGCGGCTCGGGGCGTACCCGGCGAAGCTGGCCGAGGGCTCGCTGGTCGCCGAGGCGTACGGCAGCACCGAGATCAGCGAGCGGCACCGGCACCGGTACGAGGTGAACAACGCCTACCGGGACCAGCTCACCAAGGTGGGCCTGCGCTTCTCCGGCACCTCGCCGGACGGCCGGCTGGTCGAGTTCATCGAGCTGGACCGCGGCCTGCACCCGTTCTTCGTGGCCACCCAGGCGCACCCGGAGCTGAAGAGCCGCCCGACCCGGCCGCACCCGCTGTTCGCCTCCTTCGTCAAGGCGGCCGTGGCGTACTCCGAGGCCGACCAGCTCCCGGTGGACCTGGAGGCGGCGGAGAACGCGGCGGCGAAGAAGGCCGCCCGCAACGGCGGCGCCGCCGCGAAGGCGGCGTCGGCGTCGTGAGCGAGCGGAGCGAGCAGACCGTCGGGCACAGCAGCGCCGTCGAGCACCGCTACGAGGTGCGCTCCCGCACCGAGCGCTACCGCGGCCGGATCTTCGACGTGGTCAGCGAGGAGGTGACCATGCCGGGTGGCGGGACGGGGGTCCGGGACTTCGTCCGGCACGTCGGCGCGGTGGCCGTGGTGGCGCTCGACTCCGCCGGCCAGGTGGTGCTGATCCGCCAGTACCGCCACCCCGTCGGGCGGCACCTGTGGGAGCTGCCCGCCGGGCTGACCGACGTCTCCGGCGAGGACCTGGCCGCCGCCGCGGCCCGGGAGCTGGCCGAGGAGGTCGACCTCGTCGCGGGACGGCTCGACGTCCTGGTCGACCTGCACAGCTCGCCGGGTTTCACCAACGAGCTGGTCCGGGTGTTCCTGGCCCGGGACCTGACCGACGTGCCGGCCGAGCGGCGCCACGAGCGCAGCGAGGAGGAGGCCGACCTCCAGGTCGTCCGGATCGACCTGGACGAGGCGGTCGGCATGGTCCTCGCGGGGGAGATCACCAACGCGTCCTGCGTGGCCGGGCTGCTCGCCGCCGCCCGGGCCCGCGACGCCGGCTGGTCGGCGCTGCGCCGGGCGGACACGCCGCCGCCGCGCTGAGTCGGCCGCGCCGGACGCGGTACGTGGGAAGGGGCCGTGCGGTTCACCGCACGGCCCCTTCGTCGTCCCGGTCGGGTCAGTCGCGCAGCGGCCGGCCCTGCCCGTCGACGCCACCGTTGACGAGGATCAGGATGCCGTCGATGAGGCCCCAGAGGCTGCCGAAGCCGCAGGTCACGATGGTCACCACGAGCTGGAGGACACCGGTCTTGGTGTCGCCCATGTAGAACCGGCCGGCACCGAAGCCGCCCAGCAGGATGCCGAGGAGACCGGCGACGAGCTTGCTCTTGTCGGAAACGCCCGTCGGGTAACCGGGCTGGTAAGGAGGTGTGGTCATGAGGCGACACCCTAGTGATCCACTCTCGTCGTGTCCGCAGCGGGACCCACTGGATGGGACGATAATGGACGAACATTGTCCTGACGGCTGAGGTGGCGTCCCACCGCCGGCCGGGTCGACGCCTGACACTTCGTCAGGGTGGGCGGGCACCGGATGTCACTGTGCTGGCTCATTTCGGGCGGCGGCGCGCCTAGACTGCCGCCGACGGGACCGGTGGACCGTGGCGGCAAAGGGGCCGTCGTGGCGCCGAGCAGTCGGGGGAGAGCAGCCCCGGAGAGAGGTGTCTGCATCGTGAAGGTCGGAATCCCCCGCGAGGTCAAGAACCACGAGTACCGCGTGGCGATCACGCCGGCGGGCATCAACGAGTTCGTCCGCAGCGGTCACCAGGTCTTCGTCGAGGCCGGTGCCGGGGTCGGGTCCAGCATCAGCGACGACGACTTCGCCGCCGCCGGGGCCAAGATCCTGGCCACCGCCGACGAGGTGTGGGACACCGCCGAGCTGGTGCTCAAGGTCAAGGAGCCGGTCGCCGAGGAGTACCACCGGATGCGCGAGGGGCAGGTGCTCTTCACCTACCTGCACCTGGCCGCGTCCAAGGAATGCACCGATGCGCTGCTCGACCGCAAGGTGACCGGCATCGCCTACGAGACGGTGGAGATGCCGGACCGGTCGCTGCCCCTGCTCGCCCCGATGTCCGAGGTCGCCGGCCGGCTCGCACCGCAGGTCGGCGCGTACCACCTGCAAGCGCAGGGCGGCGGGCGGGGCATCCTGATGGGCGGCGTCTCCGGTGTCTACGCCGCGAAGACCGTGGTCATCGGCGCCGGCGTCTCCGGCATGAACGCCGCCGCGATCGCGCTCGGCCTGCAGGCCGAGGTGCTGCTGCTGGACAAGAACGTCGCCCGGCTGCGTCAGGCCGACGCCATCTACCGCGGCCACCTCCAGACGGTCGCCTCCAACGCGTACGAGATCGAGCGGGCCGTGCTCGACGCGGACCTGGTCATCGGCGCGGTGCTGGTGCCCGGCGCGAAGGCCCCGACCCTGATCTCCAACGAGTTGGTCTCCCGGATGAAGCCGGGCAGCGTGCTGGTCGACATCTCCATCGACCAGGGCGGCTGCTTCGAGGACTCGCGTCCCACCACGCACGCCGACCCGACCTACAAGGTCCACGAGTCGATCTTCTACTGCGTGGCGAACATGCCGGGCGCCGTGCCGCACACCAGCACCTACGCGCTGACCAACGTCACCCTGCCGTACGCCCTGGAGCTGGCCAACCACGGCTGGCGGGAGGCGCTGCGCCGCGACCCGGCGCTGGCGCTGGGCCTGAACACCCACGACGGCCAGGTCACCTACGGCCCGGTCGCCGAGGCGCACGGCATGCGGGCCCTGCCGCTGGCCGACGCGCTGGCCTGAGGGGCGGCGGGCTGACCGGCACACCGGACGGGGCCGGCGCGGGCGCGGAGCCCGCGCCGGCCCTGCGCCGTGCCGTCCGCGGCTACCTGGACCACCTCACCGTCGAACGCGGACTGTCGGCGAACACGCTCTCGTCGTACCGCCGGGACCTGGAGCGTTACCTGGCCACCCTGGCGGCGGCCGGGGTGCCGGACCTGGCGGCGGTCGGCCCCGGCCAGGTCGAGGAGCACCTGTCCCGGCTGCGGGCCGGCGACGACGCGCACCCGCCGCTGGCGGTCTCGTCCGCGGCGCGGGCGGCCAGCGCGGTGCGCGGGCTGCACCGCTTCGCGCTGCGCGAGGGGCTGGCCGGCGGCGACCCCAGCCGCGACGTCCGCCCGCCCACCCCGCCGCGCCGGCTGCCCCGCGCGCTGCCGGTGGACGACGTGGTCCGGCTGCTGGAGACCGCCGGCGCCGTGACCGCCACCGGCGACGGCGCGTCGCTCGCGCTGCGTGACCGGGCGCTGCTGGAGTTCCTGTACGGCACCGGGGCGCGGATCTCCGAGGCGGTCGGCGCGGCCGTCGACGACGTCGACGTCGACGAGGGCACCGTCGTCCTGCGCGGCAAGGGCGGTCGCACCCGGCTGGTCCCCATCGGCGGGTACGCGGTCGAGGCGCTGCGCGCCTGGCTGGTGCGGGCCCGGCCCGGGCTGGCCGCCGCCGGCCGGGGCACCCCGGCGGTGTTCCTCAACGCCCGCGGCGGCGCGCTGTCCCGGCAGGGGGCCTGGACCATCCTGCGCCGCGCCGCCCAGCGGGCCGGCCTGCCGGTGGACGGGCCGCAGGCGGTCTCTCCGCACACCCTGCGCCACTCCTACGCCACCCACCTGCTCGACGGCGGCGCGGACGTGCGGGTGGTGCAGGAGTTGCTCGGTCATGCCTCGGTGACCACCACCCAGGTCTACACGCTGGTCACCGTGGAACGGCTGCGCGAGGTGTACGCCACCGCCCATCCCCGGGCCCGCGGCTGACCCCGTCGACCGTCCGGCCGGTGGGCGTCGGCCGGTCCGCCGGGGGTGGCCTGGTCGGCGGGGCGGCGACACGCCGAGCGGGTGCGACCGGCCCGCCGGCCGGTGGCGTACAGTCGGCATCGGCGCGGACCTCCTGGGGCGAGGCAGACGGGGTGCGCAGCGGCGCCGCGCAGGACGTCGGACGGCTCCGACGCCGGGTGGTCGTCGGGAGGGGGCAACGAGGACATGGCTGGCAACGGTGACCGTGCCGAGACCTGGACGTCGGAGCTCCGCGAGCAGCAGGCCACGCTCGGGGCGGATCTCGGCCCGGCGGATCCGGCGGCCTACACGATGCGCAAGCCGATCCCCGAGCCGATGCCGACCGACCGGCACGGCCCGGCCCGGATCATCGCGATGGCCAACCAGAAGGGCGGCGTCGGCAAGACCACCACGACCATCAACCTGGGCGCCGCGCTGGCCGAATACGGCCGCAAGGTGCTGCTGGTCGACTTCGACCCGCAGGGCGCCCTCTCGGTCGGGCTGGGGGTCAACCCGCACAACCTCGACCTGTCGGTCTACAACCTCCTCATGCAGGACGACGTCACCGCCGAGGACGTCCTGATCAAGACCGACGTGGCGGGGCTGCACCTGCTGCCGGCCAACATCGACCTCTCCGCGGCCGAGATCCAGCTGGTCAACGAGGTCGCCCGGGAGATGGCCCTGGCCCGGGTGCTCCGGTCGATCCGCAAGGAGTACGACTACATCCTGATCGACTGCCAGCCCTCGCTGGGCCTGCTGGCGATCAACGCGCTCACGGTCGCGCACGGCGTGCTCATCCCGCTGGAGTGCGAGTTCTTCAGCCTGCGCGGTGTCGCCCTGCTGCTGGACACCATCGACAAGGTGCGCGAGCGGCTCAACTTCGACCTGGAGCTCGAGGGCATCCTCGCCACCATGTACGACAGTCGCACCACCCACTGCCGACAGGTGCTCCAGCGGGTGGTGGAGGCGTTCGGCGACAAGGTCTACCAGACGGTGATCACCAAGACCGTCAAGTTCCCCGAGTCCACCGTCGCCGGTGCCCCGATCACCACGCTCGACCCGGCCTCGTCCGGCGCCCGCAACTACCGCCAGCTCGCCCGCGAGGTGATCGCCGCCCAGGCGGAGCGGTAGGCCCGGGGTGTACCTTCACGCCGAGGCGTCCGGGGCGTGGACTACGGTCTTCCGGTGACCGCGCCACCCCTCGATCCGCCCGCGACGCCGGAGCAGCCGCCCGTGCGGGCCGCTGAGTCCGCCGCCGAGGTGCCGGCGAGTCCCGGGGGCGTGCCCGAGGCGGCGGAGAGCGGCGGCTTCACCGTCCGGCTGGCGAACTTCACCGGCCCGTTCGACCTGCTGCTCCAGCTGATCGGCAAGCACAAGCTCGACGTCACCGAGGTGGCGCTGCACCGGGTCACCGACGAGTTCATCGCGTACATCCGGGCCATGGGCGACCAGTGGGACCTGGACGAGGCCAGCGAGTTCCTGCTCATCGCCGCCACCCTGCTCGACCTCAAGGCCGCCCGGCTGCTGCCCGCCGCCGAGGTCGAGGACGAGGAGGACCTCGCCCTGCTGGAGGCGCGGGACCTGCTCTTCGCCCGGCTGCTGCAGTACAAGGCGTACAAGGAGGCGGCGGCGCACATCGCCGCGCTGGAGGAGGTCGGCGGCCGGCGTTACCCCCGGGCGGTCACCCTGGAGCCCCGGTACGCCGAGGCCCTGCCGGACCTGGTGCTCGGCATCGGCCCCGAGCGGCTGCTGAAGTTGGCGATCAGGGCGATGACGCCGAAGCCGGTGCCGGAGGTGTCGATCGCCCACGTGCACATGGTCCGGGTCAGCGTCCGGGAGCACGCGGCGATCATCACCGAGCGGCTGCGCCGGGCCGGCACCGCCACCTTCTCGCTGCTCTGCGCCGACTGCGACGCCACCCTGGAGGTGGTGGCCCGGTTCCTGGCGCTGCTGGAGCTCTACCGGGAGGGTCTGGTCGCCTTCGTCCAGGAGCAGGCCCTGGAGGAGCTGACCGTACGCTGGACCGGCCCCGCCGAGGGCGGCCCGGACCTGCACATCGACGAGTACGCCGGCACTCCCGCCGAACCGGCGGACCAGACACCGCCTGCGGGCCCGCCGGGCGCCGCCGCGAGTGCGGCGGGCCCGGCCCACGAGGCCGGGGCGGGCGCGGCGGCGGGCGGGGACGGGACGGCGACGACGGAGGAGCAGAGCGGATGAGCAGCGAGGAGCGCCGGGACTCCCTGGCGGACCAGGCCGCCGCCTGGATCCCACCCTGGCAGCGACCCACCCCGGCGGCCGAGTCGCCGTCGGGTGATCCAGGCAGCGACCCGCCGCCGGAGGTGCCGGATCCCTCCGAGGTCCCCGCCGCGCCGGCCGGCGGCACGGGGGAGACCCTCGGGGACGCCGCGGGGGAGGGCACCGGGCAGGGCGGGACGGCGGCACAGGGCGCGGAGCGGCCTGACCCGGCGGAACGAGGCGCGGAGCGGCCTGACCCGGCGGCGCAGGGCGCTGGGCAGGCGGAGACCGCGGCACAGGACGCGGTTGCGGGCGTACCGACGAAGCAGCCGGCCGGGCGGCGGCGGGCGGCGCCGGCACCCGCGCCGGCGCCGGAACTCGACGACGCGGAACTGCGCGGGGCGCTGGAGGCGATCCTGCTGGTGGTCGACGAGCCGGTCAGCGAGCTGACGCTCGCCCAGGTGCTGGAGCAGCCCGCCGAGCGGATCGGCCCGATGCTGGACGAGATCGCCGCGGGCTACACCGCCGCCGGGCACGGCTTCGAGCTGCGCCGGGCCGCGGGTGGCTGGCGTCTCTACACCCGCCCGGAATACGCGACCTACGTGGAACGGTTCGTGCTGGACGGGCAGTCCGTGCGGCTGACCCAGGCCGCGCTGGAGACACTGGCCGTGGTCGCCTACAAGCAGCCGGTGACCCGGTCGCGGATCTCCGCCATCCGGGGTGTCAACTGCGACGGGGTGATCCGTACCCTGGTCTCCCGCGGGCTGGTGGAGGAGTGCGGCACCGAACCGGACAGCGGGGCGTTCCTCTACCGGACCACCACGATGTTCCTGGAGAAGCTCGGGCTGAACAGCGTCCACGACCTCCCGCCGCTGGCCCCGTTCCTTCCCGACGACGTAGAAGAGCTTGCCGATGCCACGCGATGACCGCACCCCCCGCCCCGACGCGCCCGTCTTCGAGGGGGCCGAGCGCCTCCAGAAGGTGCTGGCCGCCGCCGGCGTGGGCTCCCGGCGCGCCTGCGAGGACCTGATCTTCCGCCGCCGGGTCACCGTCGACGGGCGGGTCGCCCAGCTCGGCGACAAGGTCGATCCGGCCACCGCCGTCATCCACGTCGACGGCGAACGCCTCGTCGCCGACACCCGCCTGGTCTACCTGGCCATGAACAAGCCGCGCGGGGTCGTCTCCACCATGGCCGACGAGAAGGGGCGGACGGCGCTCGCCGACTTCCTCGGCAACCGGGTGGAGCAGCGGGTCTACCACGTCGGGCGGCTCGACGCCGACAGCGAGGGCCTGCTGCTGCTCACCAACGACGGCACCCTCGCGCACAAGCTGATGCACCCGTCGTACGGGGTGCAGAAGACCTACCTCTGCGAGGTGTCCGGGCCGATCCCGCGCAACCTCGGCAAGCGGCTGACGGCCGGCGTGGAGCTGGAGGACGGCCCGGCGAAGGCCGATTCCTTCCGGGTGGTGGACACCCTGGGCCGGACCGCCCAGGTGGAGCTGAGCCTGCACGAGGGGCGCAAGCACATCGTCCGGCGGCTGCTCGCCGAGGTGGGCCACCCGGTGAGCCGGCTGGTGCGTACCGCCATCGGGCCGATCCGGCTGGGCGACCTGCGCGCCGGGCGCACCCGGCGGCTGACCAACGCGGAAGTCGCCGCCCTGTTCAAGGCCGTGGGTGACTGACCGGCCGGCTCGCGGGTACGGCTGCCGGTAGGCTCCGTGGCGGCCCGGCGGCCGGCGGCGACCTCGCGCGCCGCCGGGCATGATTGAGGACGTGTGGAAACCGCTCGCGGGACGCGGTGGGCGTTTCGTGGGGTACGGGCTGAGGAGGACAACGGTGGAGGAAAACGTACGGGCCGGGCGCTGCGTGGTCGCTGTGGACGGGCCGTCCGGTTCGGGTAAGTCCACCGTCTCGCGGCGGCTCGCCGTCGGCCTCGGTGCTCGCTACCTCGACACCGGCGCCATGTACCGGGCCATCACCTGGGCCGTGCTGCACTCCGGTGTCGACCTGACCGACACCGAGTCGGTGGCCAAGGTCGCCGGCGAGGTGGACCTGCGCATCGGTACCGACCCCACGGGGTACGGCGTGACCGCCGACGGCGTGACCGTCGACGCCGAGATCCGCGGCCCGGAGGTCACCGGGGCGGTCTCCGCCGTGGCCGCCGTGCCGGCGGTGCGCGCGCTGCTGGTCACCCGGCAGCGCGAGATGATCGCCCACGCCGGCCGGATCGTGGTCGAGGGCCGCGACATCGGGTCCGTGGTGGCGCCGGACGCCGACCTGAAGGTCTACCTCACCGCCTCCGAGGCGGCCCGGGCCGCCCGGCGCAGCGCCGAGGACGCCACCGACGTGGCGGCCACCGCCGCCGACCTGGCCCGGCGGGACCGGCTCGACTCGACCCGCAAGGCCGACCCGCTGGCGCAGGCCGCCGACGCCGTGGTGCTGGACACGACCGAGTTGGGCATCGACGAGGTCGTCGCGCGCCTGCGTGACCTGCTGACCGAGCGGGGAGTGGCATGACCGACGCCGACGGTTGGGTGGAGCTGCGGGAACCGGACGTCGACACCGAGGAAGCGACCGGCCCGCAGCCGGTCGTGGCCGTGGTCGGCCGTCCCAACGTGGGCAAGTCGACCCTGGTCAACCGGATCATCGGCCGCCGGCAGGCGGTCGTCGAGGACATCCCCGGGGTGACCCGGGACCGCGTCCCGTACGACGCGCAGTGGGCGGGCCGGCAGTTCACCGTGGTGGACACCGGCGGGTGGGAGCCCGACGCCAAGGACCGGGCGGCCGCGATCGCGGCGCAGGCCGAGACGGCGGTCGCCACGGCCGACGTGGTGCTGTTCGTGGTCGACGCGATGGTCGGCTCGACCGATGTGGACGAGGCGGCGGTACGCATGCTGCGCCGCAGCGCCAAGCCGGTGATCCTGGTCGCGAACAAGGCCGACAACACCTCCATCGAGATGGAGGCGACCTCCCTGTGGTCGCTCGGCCTCGGCGAGCCGTACGCGGTGTCGGCGCTGCACGGCCGCGGCTCGGGCGAGCTGCTCGACGCCATCATGGACGCGTTGCCGGAGGCCCCGAAGATCGTCGAGCACCGCCCGCGCGGCCCGCGCCGGGTGGCCCTCGTCGGCCGGCCGAACGTCGGCAAGTCCAGCCTGCTGAACCGCTTCTCGGGCGAGGAGCGGGCGGTCGTGGACTCGGTGGCGGGCACCACGGTGGACCCGGTGGACAGCCTCGTCGAGATCGGCGGGGAGACCTGGCAGCTGGTGGACACGGCGGGCCTGCGCAAGCGGGTGGGCAAGGCCAGCGGCACCGAGTACTACGCCAGCCTGCGGACCGCGTCGGCGATCGAGGCCGCCGAGGTAGCGGTGGTGCTGCTCGACTCCAGCGAGGTCATCAGCGAGCAGGACCAGCGGATCCTGTCCATGGTCACCGAAACCGGCCGGGCGCTGGTGATCGCCTTCAACAAGTGGGACCTGGTCGACGCCGACCGCCGGTACTACCTGGACAAGGAGATCGAGCGCGAGCTGCGCCGGATCCCGTGGGCGATCCGGCTCAACCTGTCGGCGCGGACCGGCCGGGCGGTCGACAAACTCGCGCCGGCGCTGCGCAAGGCCCTGGCGAGCTGGGAGACCCGGGTGCCGACGGCGCAGCTCAACTCGTGGCTGACCGCCCTGGTGCAGGCCACCCCGCACCCGGTGCGCGGCGGTCGGGCGCCGAAGATCCTCTTCGCCACCCAGGCCGGCGTGGCCCCGCCGCGCTTCGTGCTGTTCACCACCGGTCCGCTTGACGCGGGCTACCAGCGCTTCGTCGAGCGCAAGCTGCGCGAGGAGTTCGGCTTCGAGGGTAGCCCGATCGAGATCTCGGTACGCCCCCGCAAGAAGCTCGGCCCGGGCGGCCGCGGTAAGGCGCACGGCTGACCCCTGGCCGGACCTGATGCCGGATGGGAGCACCGCTCCCATCCGGCATTTTCCGCTCCCAATCTCTTCCCTATCCTCCTAGGACGCTCTGCGGATGGTGAGGTGGGCGACGCGGCTCGGGGGCGGCAGGGGCCAGTGCGGGCGACGGGATGATCGTGCGCTAAGCTGTACCGGCTGTCGCGGGGAGAACCTTGCGGGAGCATCGGGACGTGGCGCAGCTTGGTAGCGCACTTGACTGGGGGTCAAGGGGTCGTCGGTTCGAATCCGGCCGTCCCGACAGTAAAACAGCAGGTCAGGGCCTTGATTCACTTCGGTGGGTCGAGGCCTTCTTGCTGTTCCGTCTCACAATTCATCACGTACGCTCGTACTGCTGAAATCTGGGCGTCAAAAGTCACCCGAACAGCCCTGATTCAAGGTGCTCGGCCGCCACCTTGAGGTGGCTGTTGTCGGGGTGGACGTAGACCCGCTTGGCGAGCGTGCCGCCGTCCGCGTGGCCGGCCCAGGCAGCCAGCACCACGTCCGGCACCCCGGCACCGGCGAGGTAGGTCAGGCAGGCGTGCCGGGCGTCGTACGGCCGGACCTTGCGTACCCCGACCTTGGCCATCAGCTCGTACACCCGGCGGCGGAGCCAGTCGGTACGTTGCGGCTGACCGAGTTCGTTCACCAGGACGTAGCCGCTGTCGACGTAGACGTCGCCCGCCTTCAGGCGCTCCTTCTTCTGCAAGGTCTGGAACGCCTTCAGCGCCTTCACGACCGTCGCCGGCATGGGAAGCCCGCGTTTGCCAGCCGCTGACTTGGCCTCCTTCTCCTCAATCTCGCCATCGACGAGCGTCCGAGTGTTCTCCCCGGCCGCGATCGTGCCGGCCTCGAAGTCGACATCGGACCAGCGCAAGCCACACACCTCAGCCGGTCGCAGGCCCATGAGCGAGAGTAGGCAGGGTGCGTACAGGCGTTCGCCGGTGATGCCGGTCAGGAACGCCTTCACCTCCTCCTGCGTCCATGGCTTGCGTTCGGCCCTCGCCTCAATGGCGGCCTTCGCCGCTGCCCTGGGGATGGCTGCGAACGCTGCAACGTTCCGCACCACGAGCTGGCGGCGAACCGCGACGTTCAGTGCCGTCCGGAGCCGGCCGAGAGTCAGACGCACCGATCGGACTCCCAGCCCCGTTCCCGGCTTGCCGCCGCGGCGGCGGCCCTCCGTCAGCATCCAGTCGATCAGCGCCTCGATGTCGGCCTCGGTGACATCCTGGAGTGGCTTGCTGCCGAGGCGGGCGCGGACCGGGAGGAGCGCGTCGCGGTAGTTGGCGGCGGTGGCCTTCTCGACATCGCGGGTAGCGGAGGTCAACCACTCGTCGAGGAACTCGTCGACGGTGATCTTGCCGGGCTTGACGTACGTGCCCCGGTCGGTCTCGTGCTTGATGCGGGCGTACTCCGCCTTGGCTTCCTTCCTGGTGTCGAAGGTGTACGTCCGTTGGTCCCGACGTCCGTCCGGTTTGCGCCCGATGTCGATGACGAACCGGTAGCGGGTCTTGCCGCTCCGAAGAGTGACCTTCTTGATCGGGTCCGAGGTGCTCACGTCGGTCCTGTTCCTTTCAGGGAGGGATGAGTTATCGCCCTGGCTTCCATGCCTGAATCAGCGGTGAGGCTGAAAGTGATGGTACCTAATAGCGGTACCTACTTTTGGGCCCGAGGTGGCGCGTGCCTCGCCGGTTGGTGATAGGCGATGTGGGATGTGGGAACCTCAACTCGTCATCCAGCCGTTCGAGTGCTCGCCGAGGAGTTGAGGCATGCCGCGACAGCGTCCTGTCGCCGAGAACCTGCCGCCGTTGCCGGCGCGCGAGAAGCGGGATCAGCAGGTCAAGATCCGGCTCACGCCTTCGGAGATGGAGAGGCTGGCGGTGATGCGGCCTGACCTCACGCCGTCCGGGATTGTCGCGTTGCTCGTCGATGACGTGCTCGCCGGACGGTACCGGCCGGCGTGGGCGGCCGCTGCGTCGGACGAGGCCGGCCGTCAGCGAGAGGCGTAGTCATGTGTCCGTCCGGGCTGGAAGGTCCTCACGGCCCGGCTGCTGTGGTTCAATGCCGACGAGGTTGAGTAGGTCCGCTGTGCGTACGCGGTAGGTGTTTCCGATGCGAAGCACCGGGCAGGGGAAGGTGCCGCTCTTCGCCAGTTCGTAAGCCTTCGTGCGGCCGACGCCGAGAGCGCGAGCGGCGGTCGCGAGATCGACCATCGCGGGTAGTTGCAGTAGCTCGTCCCGGTTGAGAGTGCTGACGGTCATCACCCTGCTCCTTAGGTCGAGGGGGTCGGACGCCGGGGTGTCCGGCCGGAGAGGCACGGTCTGACATGCCTCGACACGACCATCCGGCCTCAGCGTTGCTTGTGGCGCTACCTCTCCTTGGCTGCGTGGCCGAGAGCATTGGTAGCGCCTCGTTCATCCGGCACTCGCCACCGCTGAAAGCGTTGACGGCAACGCGACCGGCAGGACTGCGGAATTACGGATGGGAGTTCGGCAGCTTGATCGCGCCAAGTCGGGTGATCCGGCGGTCGGCGAGGGTCACCTAAACTCTCCAGGTCACGGGGGAGTACCACCCTCTATGGCCTGTGCCGCTGCCGGGTGCTCGGTTCCCGCCGCCTCGTCTGCCTTCTCTCGCCAGTAGGCGAGGCTGTTACGGGTGACAAGGGTGGGGGTGATCGGGTTCGAGGACCCAACTCGTCGGTCAGCAGGTCGGCCCGGGCGGTGGCGGCGCCGGCTAGTTTCTGGCCTCCCCTTGCTGGCAGGCTAGGTGTGGCGGGTGTTGAGGGTGTTGGGGGGATCGGGTCCGAGGACCCGCACCTGGCCGGCGAGCAGGTAGGTGAGGGCAGTGGCAACGCTCGTCCGGTCTCCGGCTTCTCCCGTCAGTAAACGAAGTTGTTTCGGGTAGCGAGGATGTGGAGATGATCGGGTCCGAGGATCCGCACCTCGTCGGTGAGCAGGCGGGGCAACGCAGAGATGGTCGCCGACGCGATCCGCACCAAAGATCTGCGCGCGCGGAATGAATTATTGGCCTCCACCTTTAGTTGTGCGGATCGGAAGAGGCCCTGCGAGTGCGGGAAACGACATGCCCTCCTCCAGGGTCAGGTTCGCTTCGTCGAAGGCTCCCGCGCATGCGGAGCCGACGGCAGAGGGCACGGCAGACAGCGACCACTGGCAGACCGGAAGATCCCCATGTGCGAGGACGACATGGCCCGACCGTTCGGATGGTGCATCCCCTGGGGAAGATCCTCGCGTTTATGGTGACGACGCGGCGAGCACCCACTCGCCGAGGAGGAACCGCGGAAGAACAACACGCTTGCGGGGACGACAGCGGCCGCCAGCATCACCAGCGCCTTGGCCGGAGAAGGCTTTTGCGCATGGGACGTGCCCCCGTCCGGGGACACAGGCTGCCGTCCCCTTGCTCGTCGATGTCGAGGCTTGCTCATAGCTGTACGCCGCCACGGTCGGCTGATTGGGCGGATCAGTCGGGATGAAGGCCTCCGGTGTCTCCTGCTGCTTCGGCTCGACCAGGGAACTTGGAATGCGGTGGTTACAGGTTCAGAGTCGCCAGCACCGGGGCGTGGTCGGAGTCTCGGGCGTTTCTGCGCTCGGTGGGATTGTCGGTGATTGAGGGGAGCGTGCGGTCGACGATCACGCGGACCTGACTAACTCGATCGAGCAGGGTCCGGCTGACGAGGATGTGATCGATCAGCTCTTGTCGGCCTCGATAAATGCGCGAGTAGCGTTCGACGTCGCGGATGAGCGGGGCGAGGTTCCACAGGCGCCACGCGTCGCCAGCGTCTGGACGGCGCTCGCCGGCAGTGCCGATTTCTGAGCCTGGCGGACCGAGCAGGACTTGGGTGGTGGCGGCTTGCGGTTCATCGTTCAAGTCGCCAAGCACAACCAGTGGCCGGGCTATCCCTTGGCCGTCGAGGAGGTCGTCCGCCAGGGCGCGGACGGTGACCGCTTCAGCCGCTCGGCGGTTGAGCGCGTATGCGGAATAGCGCGCACGCTCCCCTTCGTCTCGGGGCGAGAACCTCTTCTTGCCTGGCGGCGCGGGGTAGGTCACCAGCTTCGACTTGAGATGAACGACGACCACGGTGATCGCCTCACCGGTGACGAGCTCGACCTGCACGGCCAGTGCTCCACGGCCCATCTTCGTGGTGACCTTGGTCAGATCGTCGTCTGTGTGCACGGGAGCGAGACGTTCGGGGAGGTCGGCGACGTCCTGTACAACGTCGATCGGATGCCGGCTGAGTACTCCCACCCGAATGGTTCGATGTGCGTCGAAGTGTTCGGACAGCGCTACGTGCCAGTCGCCGTGGAGCAGCTCGACGAGGTCGCCTAGCGCCTGGGGACTACCCACTTCCTGAACCCCGAGGACGTCGGGCGTGGCCCCGTTGATCGTAGCGGCCAAGCCCGCGAGTTTCCCGCGGTACGCCTCCTCGCTGGTGGGCCCGGACGCTTCCCCTGGACGAAAGAGGTTCTCCAGGTTCCATGTGCCAAGTACAACCACGAGGACCCCCTCACCGAGCAACTGCACCGACAGTCAACAGCGACGACGGCATAGCCGCAGTCACTTCAGCGACTCGAAACTTGTTGTTCAACACCGGTCCGGCGAACCCCCGGTAGCAGCGCGCGGGTTGCGAAGTCTCGCACGCTGCGTCAGGGCTCAGCTGCGACCGCGACTTCTCACCGCGTTCCGACAACTGTCCACCGCAATCTCGCGCGAACGGCCCCAGATCAGGGCAACGCCACACATACCAGCCATAGTGCCGCGATACTTGCACGGGAGCCCGCACGGCCACTGTCCCGAAAGGGGACGCCATGCCCGATCAAGGCGCCACCATCTCTGGTCGCTGCGTCGACGACGAGGGTCAACCTCTGGCCGGTCTGGAGGTGCGCGCCTTTCACCGCCTTCCGGGGCAGACGGACCTGTCGCTCGGAGTCTCCACCACCGACAGCGACGGCAGTTACTGGATAGGCCTCGACCCTCAACAGGCGGAAGGGCTACGCCAGCCGCAAGGATTCGTCTTCATCCAGGCCAGGCGCGCAGACGAAGTGATCGCGGAAAGCGAACTGGTGCCGGCCGGATCGGACGCCCCGGTCATCGACGTGCGGCTGCGAGAACGACCGAGAGGGGTGGCGGCACCCGCGCCGCGCCGCGTTCACGGTCTGGTGCGCGACGAGCACGATCGACTGGTCTCCGAGGCCACTGTGCGTGTGTTCGACCGCGGCGTGCGCTCCGAGACGCTCCTGGGTTCCGCGCCGACGGTCGATGGGCAGTACGAAATCCGTTACCTTCAACATCGAAACGAGCGCGGGATCGACGAGACCAACGTGCTGATCGAAGTCGTCGACGAGTCCGGCCGTCGGCTGCATCGAACGCCGGTGCAGTTCGGGGTCAGCGACGACCTTAATTGCGATGTCTCGCTGCGACCCGACGGTTACCGCGGCCCGTCGCAGTGGGAACTGAGGATGTCACGGCTGTGTGGACTGCTCGGCGACATCCCGCCTGAAGAGGTCAGGGAGTCTGACGAATTCGGTGAGATCACCTTTCTGGCCGGCCAGACGGGATGGGGTCCGCCGGGGGTAGCCGCCTTGATCGCCTGCTACCTGTTATCGGCCAAGACCACGCAGCTGGCCGAGCGTGTCCCGCCAGAGCTGTTCTATGCATTTCTCGCAACGGGCCAGCCAAGCCTCTTCAAGGCGACCATGTTGGAGGATTTCCGTCGAGACGAGCGCCTTGACGTGCTGGAGGAACGGCTGCTGCAGGATGTGGTGGACCTCGGTAACGCCGAGCAGCGCAGACTGATCGACGAGGCCGTCGCAGCCAACATGATCTCTTCCCCAACCGAATCGGAGATCGAAACCGCGCTGCGCAGCTTCGAGTTCCTGCGGCGCAAGCTTTTGGCCGATCGCACGTTCGGATCCCGCGGCGAAACCGTCGCGGATCTGCTCTCGCTCGTTCCCGCCGCGGCACCGCATAAGGAGGATCTGCTCGCCAACATCAGTGCCCACGCGGGACCGATGGACCGGTTGTGGGACAACCTCCTCGAACGTTCCGTGGTGCCGCCGGAAACCGTCCGGGACCTCCGGCGCACGGTCGAGCTCGCCGCCATGACCCGCAATCACTTGCCCATGGTCGGCGCGCTCACCGCACGGCTGAACCGGGGCGAGGCGTCGTCGATGCGTGACTTCGCAAAGCTGTCTCGGCAGGACTGGATCGACCTGATCACTGGCTGTGAAGGTCCCGAACCGCCGATTGGCACGCCCGAGGGCATCGACGGCAACGGGGAAACCGAGCGCGCCGAGGCGTACGCCGCGCGGTTGGACTGGTACTTCGAACGCAAGTATCCGACAGCATCGTTCGCAGCCAAGCTGGACCGGGCACTGGACGACGGCAATGACGTCCCACACGCGTCTCGCAGCGTAGCTCGCTTTCTCGCCGACAAGTCCGACTTCCACCTGGACCGACACCGCATCGACCACTACCTCGCCGACCATCCTGACGACCTGCAGGAGGTCGACACCGAGCCAGGCTTGCGCTCCGACCTGATGGCCGTGCAACGCGTGTTTCGTCTGCAACCCACCTTCGACGCGGCCGAAGCGCTGCTTCGCCGAGGGCTCGACTCGGCCCAACGGATCTACGAACTGGGTGAACAGCGTTTTCTGGACCAGGTGGCCGACACCCCCATCAATGCCGTCGACGCCCGGAAGATCTATCGCCACGCCGAAACGTCCTATGCGACAGTGCTGGCGCTGCTCGGCGAGTACAACACCAATCTGAACGGCCTCGCGCCGGCGGTGGTGCCGGGCCTGTTGATCAGCGATGAGCAGCGGCGCCGCATAGATGATCTACCCAACCTGCAGACGCTGTTCGGATCGGAGGACTACTGCGAGTGCGCGCACTGCCAGTCCATTTACAGCCCGGCCGCCCATTTCGTCGACATGCTTCGCTTCCTCGACTTGCGCGCTACTGGCGTCGAGGCGAACAAGACCTGCAAGCAGGTGCTGTTCGAGCGGCGTCCCGACCTCGGCGACGTCGAACTGTCGTGCCACAACACCGATACCCCGCTGCCCTACATCGACCTGGTCAACGAGGTGCTCGAAGATGCAGTCGCTCCGAGCGGCAGCTCGATCAGCATCGACGCCTCAGTGGTCGCGGCGGGAAAGATCAGCTCAACGCTGCAGGCTGCGCTGAAAGAGACGCGGTTCACCGTCGAAAGCGACGCCGAGGTGGAGAAATCGCCCATTGTGGGGCAGTGGATCGTCCGTGACAGCAGAAGCGCGCTCACGCTCTCCGATTCCGGGGGAGGCACCGGATCCGGCGTAGCGCCTAACGAGTTCCTCGTCACCGACCGGAGGCAAACGCTCGGCACCGCCGAGGAGCTGCGCGCCGCACCCGAACACCTCAACGCCAACGCTTATATCCAACTCTTCGACGACGTCTTCCCTTTTGAGCTGCCATTCAATTTCTGGGACCGACAGGCCCGGTCCTACCTGACTCGCCTCGGGATAAGCCAGGCGAGGTTGCTGCAGCTGTTCGGCGAGAATGAGAACGAAGGGACACAGGAGTTCCTTGGTCTCCGCAAGGCCCGCGCCCAACTGGGGATACTCGACCGCACCCTGTTTCGTCCGGCTGAACGCGATGATCTCGGTAGCGTGGACCCGCCGTGGAAGTACTGGGGCCTCGACGAGGACAACAACGCTATCCCCCACCCTGACTTTCCGGCCGACGAGACCAAGAACCTCATGGGCACATGGGTCGAGGTACTAGCCAGCGTGTCGGTGTTTCTACACCGGGCCGGTCTGACGTACACCGAACTGCGCCAACTACTCGACATGGTTTTCGTCAACCCCGACCACGGCATCTCGATCGCCGACAACCCGAGCTGCGATACGTCGACCTCGCGCTTAGACGGCCTGACTGCCGCCGCACTGAACCGGGCCAACGGCTTTATTCGCCTCTCGCGTGCTCTCGGCTGCACCATGATCGAACTCGACCGCTTCCTGGGCAGGGTCTCCCCCACACTCGACCACGTCCTACCGGCCCAATTGAAGCTGATTGCCGAATGCATGGAGGTTCACGAGCGCACCGGTCTCGATTTGGAGATTCTGAGCGCTTTGTTCAACGGTTTGAGTGGTGTGCGCTATGTCGATCGGGCCCACGGTGACGCGCCGATCCTGAGCGTCTACGAGAAAACGTTCCGGGGCGACCCGGCGTCGGCCGCGGTGTTTCCACCGAGTCCGGCCGACTTCGAAGCTAAGGTCACCGATTGCGCTGCGCCCCTGATGGCGGCGCTGCGAATCACCGAATCGGACCTCGCTCGATCACTTCACCCGTTGGGCGTACACTTGCCCGCCGATTCCGACGCGATTTTGCGGGCACAACATCTGCGGTATCTAACTGCCGTCACCACTTTTTCAAAACTGGCCGGGCTCAGTGTCCCGGATATGTCTCAGCTACTCGACCTCACCGACAATAGCTTGTTGACGAGCCCGCACGGCACGCTGACGCTGCTCGATACCATTGATCAGCTCAAGATCCTAAGCTTGACCATTGGCGAGCTATACTGGTTGCTGAGAACGGACGGTACCGTCCCGCCCTCACCCGACCCTGACCCGGCGCAGTTCATCTCCGACCTCAAAGATCGCCATGCCAAGATCGTCGATCCCCAACCGGTACGGATTGCCGACGATGGGCTGCCTGATGCGTCAGAAATACGCGACCTGCTCCAACAACGAGCAGACACCCAAAAGCAGCTTCTTACCACCGAGGCAGTCGCGAGCGCTATCGGAGTCGCGCCTCCGATTGCCGCGCTCCTGCTCGATGCGCGTGTCAATTCGCAACCGCTGCGCAAATTGTTTGACGGTGTGCTGAGCGCCGACTCAGCACTCGGCCCCGCAACGAGCGAACAGATCACGGCGGTCGATACGGCCCTGCGGCGACTTCGCAAGAGCGCGTTCGTGACCACCAGGCTAGGCCTCGACGCCAATGACGTGGCGTGGTGGCTCGCCAAAGGCGATGCCAAGCACATGTCGTGGCCACCGCTGCTGAACTTTCCGGTGGCACCGGGCGACCGCGATCTTGTGATCCGTGATTGGTTGTCGCTTCAATCGTTTTACGCTACCTGGCGGACGACGCCAGGCACGACGGTAACCGCACCGCAGTTCGCCGCCGCCCTGACCGCCGAAACGCCACCCGAAACCCTGGCCGCGATGGCCGGCTGGTCGTTTGACGACTTCGCCACGATCGCCAAGAGCCTTGGTTGGACCGAGGACGACGGGTCTCTCGCACCGTCAACCGTCCGACTCAAACTGCGCTCTATGTTGAAGCGCGTCAGTGACTGCATGGCGGCGCTGCGCCGCATCGGCGCAACCGCTGAACGCGCGGTCTCGTGGGCGGCCGCGACCGGCACCACGTCCAACGGCGCAGATAAAGAGACCGCCGACGACATCAAACGGGTGGCCCGCGCACGTTATGACGCCACGCAGTGGCGACAGATCGCACAACCCATCGAGGACAACCTGCGCGAGACCAAACGCCGAGACTTGGTCAGCTGGCTCGTCTCTCACCCCGACTCAGGATCGGGGCGGAACTGGCATGACCCAGACGGGCTCTACCACCACTTCCTCATCGACATCGAGATGAGCCCGTGCATGCTGACCTCGCGGCTGGTGCAGGCCAGCGCGGCGGTCCAGCTGTTCGTGCAGAGGTGCATGCTGGGTCTGGAGCCCCAAGTGCATGTCGATCCCGAGAAGGACCCCCGCTGGCTTCAGTGGCAGTGGATGAAGAACTACCGAGTCTGGGAAGCCAACCGGAAAGTGTTCCTATATCCCGAGAATTGGATTGAGCCCGAGCTGCGCGACGAGAAGTCGCAGCCGTTTGTTGAACTGGAGCAGGAACTGCTGCAAAACGACGTCACCGCCGACACCGTTGAGCAGGCCTACACCAACTACCTCGCCAAGCTCGACGCAGTGGCCAACCTGGAGATTCGCACGTCGGTGCGGGAACACATCGACACGACCAGCTCGGTGCTGCATGTGATTGGCCGCGCCCGCAGCAGCGGCGGTGGCGACCACTATTACCGCCGCAACATCAACGGCGGCCGCTGGACCCCTTGGGAGAGAATCGACCTCGACATCGGCTCTGACCACCTGATCGCCGCGATGGAAAACCACCGGCTCTTCCTGATGTGGCCGCAGTTCGTGGAGAAATCGGAGGTGACGAGTGCCGTGACCGCGCCCCAGCCGGGAACCTCCGCGCCAGCGCAGCAGCCGCACAAGAAGTGGGAGGTAAGACTGTTCCGCAGCGAGCGAATCAAGGAGCGATGGTCCCCCAAAGAGCTCGGCGATGACTTACTCATCGTGGAGGGCGGCTCGATCGGGCTCGACGTCAACAACATCGGTTTGCACGTCACCGTACGCGACGGCGTGACGATCGAGCTCGCCAACACGACGAAGCCGGACTCGTTCGCATCGGTGAGTCAACTGTTCTTCCACAAGGTCGGCCGACAACTGAAGGCAAGCAGCTTTGCCGGCCTGTGGGACTGGTTCCCGCCGCCTAGCAGCAAGTTTGTCAATAACGCCATCAGGCACGACAGGCAGATGCAATTTGGTTTCGCCAAGCGCTCACATCCGACCGGTTGGGCGTCGCCGCAGGTCACGGACGGGATGAAAAACATCCTCGTCCTGCGCAGCCTGCCGTACGACGTCGCGTACACGGTGCTGCAGTCGGACGCCGCTGACCCCGGCGAGCGGGGCGCGTTTTTCTACGTCGATTGGTTACGAACCTATTTTGTGCGTTATTGGGCCAACACCCTCACCTCGTCGACCGCGTCGACGGCGTCCGGGCGGCCCCTGGTCACCGGTGTCGAATGGGGCTTTTCGTTTGTTCCCCACTACCACCCCTTCGTCGCGGTGTTCGCCGAGCAGCTCAACCGCCGTGGCTTGCGCGGACTGCTCAACCGCCAGATCCAGCTCGACCCAGCGGCCGCTTCCGGATACACCCCCTTTGACTTCGCCTCCTACGAGCCTGCGCAGCGCGAGGACATCGATGATGCCATGGACGGAAACAGTCTGCAGTCCTTCGTCTCCGACGACTATCCCGTTGAGGAGGTGGACTTCAGCTATGGGGGCGCGTACTCGCCGTACAACTGGGAACTGTTCTTTCATGTGCCATTCCTCATCGCATCCAAGCTGAGCGCCAATCAGAAGTTCGAGGACGCCCTCAACTGGTTCCACTTCATCTTCGACCCGATTGCCGGCGACACCGTTCCCCTCGACCCCGACGGCGCAACACCCACGCCGCAGCAGAAGTACTGGGTCACAAAGCCGTTCTATGTTCGCAGCACGGCCGAATATCAGGCGGACCGAATCGCAGCGATTCTCGCTGGTGTGGCCGCACAGAGTCCGACTCTGGTCAAGCAGGTCGAGGAGTGGCGCAACAACCCGTTCAAGCCGCATCTGATTGCACAGATGAGGACGGTCGCCTACCAGAAGAACGTGGTGATGAAGTACATTCAGACGCTTATCGCCTGGGGCGACAGCCTGTTTGCGCAGGACACCATGGAATCGATCAACGAGGCGACCCAGCTCTACGTTCTCGCCGCGGCGATCCTGGGCAGGCGACCGCGACAGGTTCCGACGACCAAGCCGGGGCCACGGCGAACCTATAACGAGCTCAAGGCGCAGGGCCTGGAACTGGCCGATCCACTGGCGGACGTCGAGAACCTTCTGCCGCCCGTCGTCTCGGGAGGCGGCACCAGCCCCACTACACCAGCGTTGCCGCAGCTGAACATGCTCTACTTTGGGCTGGCGAACAATGAGAAGTTGTTGAGCCTGTGGGATCTGGTTGAAGACCGACTGTTCAAGATCCGCAACTGCATGAACCTGGCCGGCATGGTGCGCCAACTTCCGCTCTTTGCGCCCCCGGTTGATCCGGGTCTGCTGGTCAAGGCCACTGCGGCCGGGCTGTCGATCGCCGAAGCGCTGGCAGAGACGGGGGCCCCGCTGCCTAGGCAACGCTTCACCCTCGTACTGGCACAGGCGCGGGCGGCGGTCGACGAGGTCAAGGCCCTCGGGTCCGCGCTGGGTTCGGCGCTGGACAAGCGCGACGCGGAAGCGCTCGCCGTCATACGCCAGAACCTCGAACACGACGCGCGCCGGTACGTGCTGCAAATCCGCGCGGACCAGACGACCGAGGCGCTTCGAAGCGCGGAGAGCCTCAGCGAGCAGCGCAACACGACTCAGGCCCGCTTGGATCACTACCGCACGCTGATCGACAGTGGCTGGAACCTCCGAGAAAAGGACGCGCTGGCGTTGACCGAGAAGGCGATGTCGCTGGAGGCCGCCGGCACTGTCGTCAGCGCAATCGCTGGTGCGATGGCCGTCATCCCTGACTTCGATGCCGGCGCCACCGGCGCGTTCGGCAGCCCGACGGCGAAGATCAAGTTCGGCGGAAGCCATCTGTCCGCAGCGCTTCAGATGACCGCGGGCGTGCTGCGCGGCCTGACAAGTCTGGCGCAAATGGGTGCCGGCCGAGCCTCGACGATCGGCGGATACGTGCGCCGCGAGGAGGACTGGAACTTGCAAAAGACGCTCGCCGAGAAGGAGCTCCTTCAAATCGACAAGCAGATCCTGGCCGCGCAGATTCGACACCAAGTCGCGCTAAAGGAGCACGAAAGCCAGAAGATCCAGATCGCGAACAACGAGGCCGAAACCGGCTATCTGCAAAGCAAATTTACCAATAGCCAGCTCTACGACTGGATGGTCGCGCAGACCTCGCTTGTCTACTTTCAGACCTATCAGATGGCATTGGATCTGGCCAAGCGTGCCGAGCGGTCGTTCCGATTCGAGATGGGGCTCATCGACTCCAGTTACATCCAAGGGCCACACTGGGACAGCCTGCGCAAGGGTTTGCTCGCCGGCGAACGCCTCTCCTACGACCTGCGCCGGCTCGAGACCGCGTACCATAACGAAAACCAGCGCGAATACGAACTAATCAAACACATCTCGCTGGCGCAACTCGATCCGGTCGCGCTGCTGGCACTGAAACGCAGCGGCCGATGCACATTCACCGTTCCGGAGCTGGCTTTCGATCTCGACCATCCGGGCCACTATTTCCGCCGCATCAAATCGGTTAGCTTGTCGATCCCTTGTGTGGTGGGGCCGTACACCACGATCGGCGCCCGCCTTACCCAAACCCGGGGCGAGATACGCATCAGCCCACTGCTGCGCGAGCCCGAGGGTGATCGGAATCGCTACGCACGGACGGCAGACGACGACCGCTTCCAAGACCAGATGGGCGTGGTGAACTCGATCGCGACAAGCCAGGGACAACAGGATGACGGCCTGTTCCAGTTGGACTTCAACGACTCCCGTTACCTGCCATTCGAGGGCGCTGGGGCCATCAGTGATTGGGATCTGAAGCTGAACAATGAACCTGCCCAGTTCGCCTTCGCCACGATCACCGACGTCGTCGTCCACATGAATTACACCGCACGTGACGGCAAGGATCAATTGGCCGGGGAGGCTTCGAAATACGCCAAACGCGTGCTGGCCGGCAATCCGGAACCAGCCGATACCAGCGCGAAGAAGCTATTCCGTGTTTTCGACCTTCGCCGTGAGTACGCCGACCAGTGGCAGCGCTTCCGAGAGGCAGTGCCGGCGGCTGGAGAGGTTCCGTCGCTGGCGCTGAAGGACGTCGCGTTACGGCTACCGCACTTCACTCGCGACAAGACCAAAGTGGTGCATCAGGTGGAGATCGCGGCACTCGTAAACGGCGAGACGAAGGTGACGGCAAGAGTGTCGGGACTCGGAGACGATGTCCAGATCCCACTGACCGGCGAATCGCGGTTCGAGGGCCTAGTCTCCGGCGCGAAGGAGGTGGCCAAGATGCCGCTCGGTGAGTTGGTGCTGCAATTGCTGCCCGACGCAAAGCGTTTCGAAGAGCTGTTCCTCATCATCGTCTACACGGTTGGGTAGGCATCAAACATGCTCACCGACGGCGAGATCAACACCTTGGTCGCGCGCATCGCTTCGCACTTACGTCCGGAGCGCATCATCGTCTTCGGATCATATGCGAAGGGCAGCGCGACACCACACAGCGATCTGGACATGCTGATCGTGCTCGACACGCCAATGGCCGAAGAGTACCGACCACAGTTGGTCGCGCCGCTGATCGCCGATCACTCGGTCCCCATCGACGCACACGTGATCACACCTGCGGAACTTGCCGCGCTGAGCGCCGTACGGTATTCGTTCATGGACGCGGCGGTGCGTACAGGCCGTGTTATCTACGAACGCCGGGACTGCCGCTCATGACCGCGCCGCAGACACCCAAGACCGACGTCAAAGTCTCGGCGCCGGCCGTCTCGCTTCCCACCGGGGGCGGTGCGATCCGGGGAATGGGTGAAACATTCACGATGAATGCCGTCACGGGCACCGCGTCCTTCACAGTACCAATTGCGAGCTCGCCGGGCCGCGCTGGCTTCGGCCCAGACCTCGCGCTGTCGTACGACTCCGGCGAAGGCAACGGTCCGTTTGGCTTGGGCTGGTCGCTGTCACTGCCGAGCATCACTCGGAAGACTGGCAAGGGGTTGCCGCGCTACGACGACACGACCGACGTCTTCGTGTTCTGGAACTCCGACGACCTGGTGCCGGAACTGGGTGCAGACGGACAGCGACGCACCCAGCCGGTGGACGGCCATACCGTGCAGCGCTACTTCCCTCGCATCGAGGGAATGTTCACTCGCATCGAGCGCTGGACCGAGGACCGCACAGGTGACGTGCACTGGCGAACCACCACGCGAGACAACATCTTGTCGATTTACGGCGGAAGCCCCGACTCCCGGATCGCCGACCGACTCGGCCGTATCTTCAGTTGGCTGCTGTGTGAGGTCCGCGACGACCGCGGTCAGGCGATGCTATACAGCTACCTCGCCGACGACAGCACCGGCGTAGCGGTAAACCAGGCGCACGAGCAGCAGCGCGGCGGGCCGGATAGTGAGAGCCGACGAACTAACCGGTACCTCAAGCGGGTTCGGTACGGCAACCTCACCTCATTGCTCGGTCGCGATGGGCGACGACCCCGCTTCCTGGAGCCGGCAGCGGTCGAAGGCACCGACTGGATGTTCGACGTGGTGTTCGACTACGGCGACCACGACGCCGCCGTTCCAGTGCCCGAGCCCACTCCGGGCGCATGGCCGTGCCGCCCGGATCCGTTCTCCACCTATCGACCAGGGTTCGAGGTGCGGACCTACCGCCTGTGCCGCCGCGTGCTGATGTTCCACCATTTCCCAGGCGAGCCGGACGTCGGCCGGAACTGCCTGGTGAAGTCGACCGACCTCTCCTACACCGGCACGGTCTACTCGATGCTGAGCCGAGTTCAGCACACCTGCTATCGCCGAGCCGGGGCGGGCTACGATTCTGCATCGCTACCGCCGCTCGACTTCGAATACCGTGCAGCAGCGGTGGATCCGACTGTGCACGAGATCACAGACCTGCCCACCGGCGTCGACGAAGACGTATATCTGTGGGCAGATCTGGACGGCGAAGGGCTCCCCGGGGTACTGACCGAGCAGACCGGGGCCTGGTTCTATCACCGCAACACCAGCCGGGTGGGGCAACCGGCGTTCTCTGGGGCGGAGATGGTGTGGCGGGTGCCCTCACACTCGTCCACCGCGGACCAACAGCTGTTGGACCTCGCCGGTGACGGACAGCTCGACCTGGTCGACCTGAAGGGCCCCACGCCCGGGTTCTATGAGCGGACCACAGACCAGGACTGGATGCCGTGGCGACCGTTCACCGCCCTGCCACAGATCGACTGGACGGATCCGCGGCTGCGGTTCATCGACCTGACCGGAGACGGACATGCGGACATCATGATCGCAGGCGATGACACGCTGATCTGGCACGCGTCCGACGGCGAGTCCGGGTTCGGTCCCGCGCGCTTCGCAGGTGGAATGTTCGACGAGGACACCGGTCCGCGACCGCTTCTGACTGACCCGGCAGAGTCGATCTATCTGGCGGATCTATCGGGTGATGGCCTAACCGACGTGGTACGGGTGCGTAACGGTGAGATCTGCTACTGGCCGAACCTGGGCTATGGGCGGTTCGGCTCAAAAGTCGTGATGGACGACGCGCCGGTGTTCGACAGTTTCGATGCGCGCCGAATACGGTTGGCGGACATCGATGGTTCGGGCACCACCGATGTGCTGTACCTGGGTGCCGACGGAGTGCAGATCCATCTGAACCGGTCCGGAAACTCTTGGGTCGCCGACGATTCCCTGGCCAGCGTTGGCGTGACCGACGACGCGACGACGGTGTCGGTGGTCGATCTGGCGGGTTCTGGCACATCGTGTTTGGTATGGTCCCCGAAGTTCGACGGTTCGCTGCGCTACGTCGACCTGATGAGTGCGGGGAAGCCGCATCTACTGACCGGCATTCGCAACAACCTCGGCCTGACCACCACGATCGATTACACGCCGTCGACCGAATTCTTCCTTGCGGACCAGGCCGCCGGCACACCATGGGCGACACGCACGCCTTTCCCCGTGCATTGCGTGAGCAAGGTCGTCGTCGCCGACAAATGGCGCGGCACCCGGTTCGCCAGCAGCTACTCCTATCACCACGGGCACTATGACGGTCTAGAGCGGGAGTTCCGCGGATTCGGCCGTGTCGAACAGGTGGATGTCGAGTCGTTCGGTGAGTTCGCCGAGGGCAACTTCGAAAGCCCTTACATCACCGACGATCTCACGCTGTATCAGCCCCCGGTTAAGAAGGTGTCCTGGTTTCACACCGGAGCCGACGTCGACTTTCGGACCGAATACCGCCATCCCGACGGGGACCGGGCAGTGCCTGCCGTAGCTCTACTCGGCGACCTGGGCGCGGACGACTGGCGGCAGGCCATGCGAACCGCCAAAGGCACGTTGCTGCGGGAGGAACTCTACGAGCTCGAGGTCGACGAAGCCAACGCGGGTCGCCACGTCCCGACGCGGCTGTTCTCCACGGTCACGCACAGCTGGGAAGTCTGCCGCCTACAATCCAGCGGAACGAACCTCCACGGCGTGTTCCTGCCGATACCCGTCGAATCGATAACCGCCCATTACGAATTGGATCTACGGGCCGTCGGCGTGCCGGTAGATCCGCGCGTTCTCCACACGCTGACCGTGCGCGCCGACAAGTTCGGCAACCCGTTGCAGACCGTCACCGTCGGATATCCGCGCCGAGGGCAGTTCACCGACGACGCGCTCGATGAGGTTACGATCGCCCGTGTCCGCCGAACACAGCACGAGTTGCATGTCTCCTACACCGAGAATCGGTACACCAACGACGTCGATACATTGGGCGACGATTACCGGCTACGAGTGCCGTGCGAGACGCTCAGATACGAATTGTCTGGCCTCGCACCGGAGGACGGGGCCATGTTCACCCGCGATGAGCTGCGCAAGACACCGTTGAGCCGGGTGCACCAGCAGAACGGTACCGAGGTGGACGAAGTCGGCTACCACCAGAACGCCGACGCTTCGTCGCCGCGCAAACGACTGCTCGAGCATCGTCGCACTCTGTTCACCGACGACGCGGTCGCTACCTTTGACAGGCCGGCGGCCTGGCGGGCGCTGCCTCGGATGGGCCTGATCTACGAGTCGTATCAGCTCGCGTTCACCGACGACTTGCTGAGCGCGGTCTTCGGTGACCGGCTCACACCCGAGATCCGCACCGCCCTCGGCGATCGGGTTCGCAGCGGCTACCTCACCGGGTCGCCGCTGGCGGCGAGTTTCCCCGGCGATCCAACCGCCGGGCAATACTGGTTGCGCTCGGGCAGCGTCGGGTTCGGCGATGACCCCGCTGGCCACTTCTTCCGGCCCCGCCGCTACACCGACGCGTTCGGAGCAGTCACTCGCCAGGAGTTCGACAACCCAGTGTTGCTTCTGCGGTCTGACACCGATCCGCGAGGAAACACCACCACCGTCGAGCGATTTGACTATCGCGTGCTGGCGGCCGCAGAACTGCGCGATCCCAACGACAACCGCTCACAGCTGGCATTCGACGTGCTCGGGGTGCCCACCGCGCTTGCGGTGCTCGGCAAGGGCACGGAGGCCGACGATCTCGACGGCCTCGACGAGCCCACTGTTTCCGAGCGCGCAGAGTTCTTCGACCAGGCCCACCTGGATGACGCGCGAGCGCGGCAGTGGCTCGGCAACGCCACGGCACGCTACGTCTATAACCTTGGCACGCAGACGAGTGCGGACGGCACCGTCTCCTGGGAGAATGCCCCCGCATGTGCCTGCACCATCCGCCGCGAGCGCCATGTCCGCTCCCTCGAGGACGGACAGCTCAGCCCGCTTCAGGTCGGGTTCGAATATTCCGATGCCACCGGCGCGCCCCTGATGCGCAAAGCGCAGGCGGCGCAGGAGGCGCCGGGACATCCGTTGCGCTGGATCGCCGACGGCCTCACCGTCGCCAATAACAAGGGCAACACCGTCAAACAGTACGAGCCGTTCTTCAGCCCGCCCGACCTCGGCCACCGTTTCGCCCACTCCGCGCCGGTGGGCCTGGCCACCATCACCTACTACGACGCTGTCGACCGACCGGTACGCGTTGAAATGCCCGACAAGACGCTGCGCCGCGTCGAGTTCTCGCCATGGGAGGTGCGGCGCTTCGACCAGAACGACACCGTCAAGGAGTCACGGTGGTTCACCGAGAGGACGGCACCGGGCGCGTCACCGCAGGACGCTCGCGCCGCCCGGCTGGCCGCGGAGCACGCCGACACCCCGGCGGTTGCGGTGCTCGACACCCTCGGCCGCGAAGTCGTCGCAATTGCCCACAATCGGGTGGTCGACGGCGCCGCTAACTCCCGCGACGAGAAGCTGGCGACGCTGACGGTTTACGATGCCAACGACCGTCCGCTGTGGACGCGTGACGCCCGCGGCAACCTGGTTGTCCAGTTCATCAACCCGGTCAAGCCGACTCGGCTGTCCGATGAACCCGTACTGGCGCTGGCCGAGGCGGTTCCGGACAGCAGCGCGCCGGGATACGACATGGTGGGCAATGCCCTGACCGAATACAGCCCGGACGGCGGCGGCCGGTGGCGACTGCCTGACGCGGCCGGCCAGAACATTTTCGCCTGGGACGACGTTGAAGTGTCAGGCGCGCCAGTGCGCCGCCTGCACTCCACCGATTACGACTCGCTGCGCCGCCCCGTAGCGCACTGGCTCACCGTCGGTGGCGGCGGCCCAGTCATGGTGGACCGTTTCGAGTACATCGACGCCGACGACAACGTCGCCGGCACCAAGGCCCGCAACATGTGCAAGCGGCTGCGCACCCAGTTCGACCAATCGGGCCTGACCACAACCGTGGCGGCCGATCTGGGCGGCAATGTCACCGAGGTTCGGCGCCGACTGATCCGCGATCACCGCCGACGCACCACGGACTGGCAGGACGACCCGCTCAAACAGTTGGAGTCCGACGAATACGTCCAGATGTCAACGTATGACGCCCTGAACAGGGTGATCCGGCACTATAACTGGCACCAAGGGGTCGGTAGCCGCGTGTCCGTGCACGAACCGCGCTACGACGCGGGCGGCCTGTTGACCGCCACCGATGTCGTCATCCGAGCCACTAAGACCGCGGACGGCCACACCGACAGCGTTGCGACACAGAGCCGCACGGTGATCACCTCGATCACCTACGACGCAATGGGGCGGCGTCGCTCCATCGCCTACGGCAACGGGACGATAACGCTGTTCGACGTCGACCCGGCGGCGCATCGCTTACGCCAGCAGCGCACCACCAGACCCGGCTTCAGCTCGACGTTTCCCAATACTCGGGGCCAGTTACGCGACGCCCGGGTGGTGCAGAACTTGCACTACACCTACGACGCGGTCGGCAACCTCGTCGAGGTCCACGACGACGCCTATGCACCCGCGTTCTTCGACAACCAGCGCGTCGAGGCTCGCAGCAGCTACACCTACGACCCGCTGTACCGGCTCGCCTCCGCCACGGGGCGCGAAAACGGCGTCGCCACAACACCACCCGAGCAGTTCGAGACACTGCCGTTCGCGGTCGATTTTCCCGTCGTCGCCCCGGACACCTTGCGCAACTACGCCCAGGACTTCACCTACGACGCGGCCGGCAATCTGACGCTTATCCGGCATCAGGCTGGGCCGAGCGGCAGCTGGACACGAACGATGAAGTACCTCGACGACTCCAATCAGCTCACCACCGCGGCCGTCGGCGCGCAGCAGCTGATCAGCTTCCGCCATGACTCGCACGGCAACCTGCTCAATCCCAGCGGCGACTCCGACGCCGATCAACTGTCGTGGGATTACCGCGACCTGCTCGATGTCTACGACCGCGGTGGCGGCGGTCTCGTGTTCTACGACTACGACGCCGGCAAGGAGCGCACTCGCAAGGTCAACGACGACGGTGGTGAGGTGCGCTGGAGCCGAACATATCTCGGCGGGTTGGAGATCTTCCGCCGCTTCGTACGGGGCATCCTCGTCGAGGAGATCGAAACCATTGAGATCCTCGACGAGCAACGCCGGGTCATGCTGGTCGAGGATGTGCTGCGCAGCGACCAACCACAGGCACGGATCGGCCCGTTGTACCGGTACCAGTACGACAACATGGGTTCGGCGACGTTGGAGCTAACGGACAACGCCGATGTGCTGTCCTACGAGGAGTTCTATCCGCACGGTTCGACTGCGTACAGGGCCGTCAGCAAGTCGATCAAGGCCGCAGCCAAGCGCTACCGCTTCCTCGGCAAAGAGCGCGACGAGGAAAGTGGCCTGAATTATCACGGCGTCAGATACTACGCGCCATGGCTGGCGCGCTGGGTCAGCGCGGACCCGGCCGGCATGGCCGGGGGGCTTAACCGCTACGCATACGCGCACAACAACCCGGTCGAACTGAAGGACGAGAACGGCCGCTGGCCAAAGTTCGTCGACAGTTTCCGCCAGGACCCTCTCGGCGCGACCAAGCAGATCGCGCAGACGACGGGCAAGATGGCACTGGCCTACGCCGAGAAACGCATCGCCGACCTCGACGACAAGGCTCAGATGCTCAACCCGTTGACGGCGACGGTCAAGATCGGCGCGGGTGTGGTCGCAAAGGGCGTCCAAGAGGCCAAGGAAATCAAGCACGAGTATGCAGAGGGAGGCGGTGGGACCAGGGGAGCCGCCCGCGCCACGGTGCGAGCGCTTGCCGGACCGGTCAGCTCGCACACCAGCGACGCGATGGTCAAGGCGCATAAGGCCGGTGCCAGCCCGGCGAAGGTCATCGACGCCGGGCTGGCCAAGTGGGCTGAAGAAGTCAACGACGCCAACCCGCTGTATCACCTGGGCGTCGCGACTGTGGGAGCTCCCGTGGCGGCGATGGACGCACTCGACCGGGGCGACCCGACGGCGGCTGGCAAGCACCTGGCCGAGGGCCAGTCCAGCATGGAAGAGGCCGCGAAGACGTTGCTGCCGATGGCGATGGAGGCGGGATTGGTCAACACCGCCCCACGGGGCGCGATGACGGGACCGAAGGCACCCGCGAAGCCGGGCGCGCTCTCGTACTCCCCGGAACCGATGCCCCACGACGTGGAAGCCGCGGTGCGAAAGACGATGCAAAAACTAGAGATCCCCACTAGGAATCAGGGCAGCCTAAGAGCTGGCAAGAAGGGATTGGTCTACGAGCGCCACGACAACATGGGCATCGGTCGGAACAGCCGGAAAGGCATCAGCATTGATGCGGGGATCTTGCGGAACTGGCCCACCGACTGGGCGGAATGGAATGCCGCCTCTCTAGAAACCCGCATCGAGGCGGTACTCCAGCACGAGTGGTACGAGTTCAAGGGTGCCAGCCACGAGGAAGCGATCGCGATGGGCCACCGGGGTGAATTTACGTTGCGCAACCTCAGCGAGGAGGCCAAGCAGCTGCTCCGCTCCATGCCGACGAAGAACGCGCATCGCTGATCGACCCTCTTGTCCACCACGTCGAGGTCATCTCCTTGAACGGGCGCATCTACCACCGGCCCGGAGTTCGCACAGCCCGCCTGACGAACGCGCCCAGCGTTGCGTGGATCTGACGTCGCGAGTAGGGCTGGAACTGGCGAACATCGACCTTTTGCTGTCCGCCGACGGAACACCTACTGCTCCAAGGTCGACCCCGGCCCGCGTTCAGCTTCTAGGAGGCAAACACGGCCAGCCGATCGCTCCAGGCACAGCGCTTGCAATGTCGTGCTGGAGCAGCGGCCGCTGCAGCGCTCGGAGCGGTGGTCGCGTGAACCTCGTCGCGACCCTCTGCAGGTCATGTGCGGGGGACCGGACAGGACGACTTCACCCCGTGGTCGGGTAACGGCGGCCGCATCGGCGAAGCAAGATATGGCCATTGGCCGCCAATCTCGACCGGGCGCGGTCGAGGACACCCGGCGGGGTGTGGCTGGCGATGCTCAGTGCGACCCGGTAGCGCACCCGTGGCGGGAAGGTCGCGTGGTCCTGATCGCACGAGACCATGCCCGGCGACGCGGGCGTTGCGCTGATCGAACGGTCGCGGTGGCATCGCCGCAGCGGACGCGGGATCCGACTCCGTCGACGGTTGGTAGCGGCGCAGCTCGCTGACCGGGCAACCCTGGCCTCGCAGCGTGCACCCATGACTCCATCACGGTTCGGTGCCAGAAGCCGGGATCTGCAGGACCTCGTCAAACGGGTGGACGCCGGGCGCCTCAGCCCGTGGCTGATCGACGGCATCGGTGGCGACCCCAGCCGCCAGGTGCGGTTTGACCTCGGCGCTCATCGGCCCCACTGGCTGACTACCGCCAGCGTGCCGCTGTTCATCTCGGCGAATACCCTGAAGCACTACCGCAGCACAGGAGACGACTGGCCGACCCGCAAGGCCGGAACCTTCGGCTGCGGCGTGTGGGCATGCGACTCCGGCGGCTTCACGGAACTGCGTGACCACGGTCAGTGGCGACAGCACCCTGACGAGTACGGCGGCATGATCACCCGGTTCATCGAGGAGATCGGCGCGCCACCGGCCTTCGTATCCACCTCAGGACTGGATGTGCGAGCCGTGGGTCATCGCCGGTGGCGTGCACCAGGGCCAGCGCTTCGCTGGCACCCGGCTGGACGTACGAGCGCACCTGGAGTTGACGGTGGAGAACCTGCTCTACCTGCGTCAGAACTTCCCGCACGTGCCATGGGCGCCGGTACTGCAAGGCTGGCAACTGGAGGATTATCAGTTGTGCCACCAGATGTACGCCGAGGCAGGCGTCGACCTTGCTGCCGAACCGTTGGTGGGCCTCGGCAGCGTCTGCCGGCGGCAGTCCACTGCCGAGATCGGAGCGATCGTCGAGACGTTCTGGCGGGCCGGGCTGTCCCTGCACGGCTTCGGCGTCAAGCGAGACGGTGTCCTGCGATACGGACACATGATGGCCAGCATCGACTCTATGGCCTGGAGCTTCGGGGCTCGAGCCGACAAGATCCGCCTGCCCGGCTGCCAGCACGCGGGACCCTGCAACAACTGCCTGCGCTACGCCCTCGTGTGGCGGGAAAGGTCATGCACGCGCTGAGGCAGCCACGCCAGCTCACCCTCGACCTGTTCGGTGCCGGTACCGGGCAGCACGCCGGATCCGCCTTCCCCCGCCCACCTCAGTCGTCGACCGCGTCGTCCACGCGGCCATCGCCGCCCGATGCTGCAGCCATCAGGTTGCCCGGGTCCCAAGGTCCGGCCGCTGGCCGGCGCCGGTAACGGTTGCGCTCACAGGGGCGTTAACGGCCAGGCGTAAGGCTCGATGCCGTGAGCACCGAAGGCATTGTCAGCGCCTCTGGCCAGGGCCGGCACCGGGAGCACCTCAGCCCCGGCCGGCCCCACCGGATCTATCCTCGGCTTTCGAACGAGGAGAAGGCGCTGGTCGCTGAGGCGGCCCGGCGAGCCGGTCTCACGCCAGCGGGATACACGGCGCAGGTAGTGGTCGGCGCAGCGCGCGCAGAAGAGCCGGCCACGGGCCTGACCGGTGACCTGCGGGAGCTGCAGCGAGAACTGTTCGCTGCCCGCCGTGCGGTGAACATGTTCGGCTCCAACGTCAATCAGGCTGCTGCGGCCGCGAATGCGACCGGGGAGCTGCCCGGTTGGGCCGTTGAGGCGGTGCAGTTGTGCGCGCATGCCGTCGTCCGCCTCGACCAGGTGACGGCACTGATTGACCGGCGGCTGCGGTGATCTCGCGCGTCCACCGTCGAGGCGCCCGCGTCGGTGGGTTGCTGCGCTACCTCTACGGGCCGGGGAAGCAGGAGGAGCACGTCAACCCGCGGTTGGTCGCGGCGTGGGACGGTGCCGGGGAGCTGGCCGATCTGGAGCCAGGGATCGCCGCCTCGGGTAAGCGGGACTTCCGGAGGTTGACCGCTCTCCTGGAGGAGCCCGTGCGCGCGGGGATCCGCGCGCCGGCGAAACCTGTGTGGCACTGCTCGATGCGCCTGGCGCCGGAGGACCGCGACCGGGTGCTCACTGACGGCACCTGGGGGCGCATGGCCCGGGAGATGCTCACCGAAGCGGGACTCGCCTCGGAAGCGGATGACCCGGGCCTGCGGTGGGTGGTGGTGCGGCACAACGATGACCACGTCCACATCGTCGCCACCCTCGTGCGCGAAGACGGCCGCACGAACTGGGCCCGCAACGACTACCTCAAGTGCGTGAAGGCCACCTACAACGTCGCCCGCCGCTACGGCCTGCGCAGGCAGGTACCTCCGGCCGACCGCACCGCCCACCGGAGGCCACACCCGGTGGAGGTCAACAAGGCCCGCCGCAAGGGTTGGAGCGACACCCCGCGCGACGAGTTGCGACGGCGGGTCCGCACCGCCGTCGCCGCCGCCAGCAGCGAGCGGGAGTTCCTCGACCGGCTGGGGGAGGCAGGGGTGCTGATCAGAGTGCGTCGCAGCACCGTCAACGCCGATGAGATCACCGGTTATGCCGTCGCTCTGCCTGGCGTGGGCACCGGTGACGGGCAACCGGTGTGGTTCTCCGGTGGGCGCCTCGCTCCGGACCTGACCCTGCCGAAGCTGCGCCGCCGGTGGGGCGACCCGCCGCCGGCCGTCGGCCTACCGTCGGGAGGTCGGGTCACGGCCCGCGCCCAAGCCCTACGCGACGCCGCCGGCGTCACCCAGGCGGCGGCTGAAGAGATCCGCCGCAGCGCGCGCGAGGATCCCGCGGCCGCCCAGGCCGCCGCGACCGCCGCAGCCGACGTGCTCACCAGCCTGGCGTACGCGAGGGAAGGCAGCCTGCGTGGGCCGTTGCACCGGGCGGCGGAGGTGTTCGACCGCGCCGCACGCGACATGTACGCACGAACCGCGCGCACGACATCCCTGTCGTACGAGCTACGAGCGATGTCACGGCTGGTAGCGCTCATGGGCCGCATCGCCGCAGACGAGGACTCAGCCGCCGCGATGGCGCTGGTGCTCGACATGGCGCGGCTTGCCGACGCGCTGGAGCACCTCCGCACCGCTCAGCAGCGACTGCACCAGGCGAAGGCAGCCCGGGACGCAGCCCGGCAACTCCGGACCCTCGCCGCCGGCTGGCAGCGGCCGGTAACGACGCCGCTCACCGTGACGGCAACACCCAGCCCGACAGTAGACAATGCCCGCCGCGCAACGCGGACTTGGTAACAGGAGGAGCCCAGCATGATGCAACCGCAGCACGAAGACCCGGTCGACGAGGCCAGACAGAAGGCGATGCAGTTCTTCGGCGTCGTCTCCACCCTCAGCGAAGCCGTCGCCCGCTTCGCCGCAGTGGGCACCCAGCGCAAGGCCGCCGAGGAGGAACGCGCCGCCGGCCGGGAGCGGGCCGCCGAGGCGGCCAGCCGTGAGGCCGACCGGCTCAGCGACTCCGTCCGCGCCGACCGCGAGCGACTCGCCCGCCGAGTCGACGGCGCGTGGCTGAAGGACGCCACCCTCACCGAGGTGGCCCAGGTATGGCGTACGGCGACGGTGCACGCCGCCGCCGGCGACCCCGTCGCGCAGAAGCTTGCGGGGCTCGCACTGGACCGCCTGGGCGAGCTGCACCCGCAGTGGCGGGCCGCGTACGACCGGCAGCGGGCGGCCGGAAAGTCCGCCCCCGACGCCGCCCGCGCCGCGGCCCACGAGGTCTGGGAGAGCGAAGCGACGAGGGCCGGCGCCAGCGGCAGGGCAGCGCGACCGCACGGTGGCCTTGAGGACCCGAAGCTGCGCGCCGGCGCGAACGGGAAGGCGCTACCCGCTGGTGGGCAGGCGCTCAACGACCTGGACGCCGCCGTACGCGCTGAAGCAGTGCGGTTGCTCGCCGACGTCAGTCCCGAGGCGCTGGACCGACTACAGCGTGACCTGCGCGCCAGCGGCCGGGCACCAGCGGCGGACGGCCTCGGACTGGCACGTCAGTACGTGAGTCAGGCCCGAGAGGCAGGCGCACTGACGCCGGTGGTCGCCGATGCCGTCGACCGCGACCTGCTGGCACGCGCAGACGAGGAACGGGCGCAGGCCCGCGCCGTCGCAGGGACGCCGGATTACCCGCGCACCGCAGTCGACGAGCATACCGAGGGGCTCGTTGTGGCCACGGGGCATTTCGGATCGGCCAGCCACGACGAAGCCGTGGCCCAGCAGCGCCGCCTCGGCAGTACGTTCGCTCCGCTGGTCGTTGGCGGGAAGGTGGACCCCCTCGCGGCCTCCAAGCGGCCGGCGACCGTGGTAACGGAGCGGGTCCGGGCGGTGACGCGATGACCAGCGTGGAAACCTCAAGTCCTTTCGGCGAGGTGGACGGGACGACAGAGGACCTCGCAGCCCAGGTGGCGCTGTTGACCAGGCAGGTCGCCGAACTTCAGCAGGTTGTCGCCGACCGCGCGGCCAGCGGCGGGGAGGGGCAGCCACCGGTGTACGCGACTGTCGAGGAGTGGGTCCGCGACTACCTCCTGCCGGGATTTCCCCGGCCGGTCGGCGAGGTTGGGCTGGTGCGGTGGCACTGGTGCGAGCAGTGGTGGCGCCACGACGAAGCCGTCACCCGGCTGACCGCCTTGTGGTACGGCTGGGAACACGCCCGGCTGGAGATGACCGGCATGCTCGGCTGGCTACGCGAACTGGACCACCACCTGCCGGTGCTGTTCGGCCCCGACGGGCCATTCCGCTCCTGCGCCCCCGGCATCGACGGCAGCATTGCCCGACACAAGGCGCCTACCGTTGCTGCCTTCGAGCAAGCGCCGGAGCAGTGGTGGGACTGGTGGGATACCAAGTAGGCACAGCGGCCTTCCTCTACCCGCTGGTCCTCGACACTCGTCCTGGCGGCACGGAACTGGGGGTCGAACGGTCGACGCCGGGCACGTCCTCGGCCGTCTATGGTCGATCAGTCCACGTTCCCGGAGGTAGCGCCATAGCCGAAGCCCAGCTCGCTTCGTATCGCCGTGCGGCGTTATTCGTCGACTTCGAGAACGTGTACATCGGTTTGCGCAACTCAAGCCCCGACGCGGCTGCGGCGTTCGCCACTGACCCCGGGGCGCTGGGTGCGGTGGATGGAGCAGGATCTCGGCCCATTCCGGGTCGATGACGACGAAGTCCCGCGGGTGCTGCTACGTCGGATCTGCTACCTGGAGCCGAGCCATTCCGGCAAGTTCCGTTCATACTTCACTCGGGCCGGGTTCCGGGTCGTGGACTGCCCGTCGCTGACGAGCATGGGCAAGAACAGTGCCGACATCCACATGGTGCTCGACATTCTCGACACCCTGACCCACCCGACCCGGTTCGACGACTTCGTCGTCCTGTCGACCGACGCAGACTTCACCCCGGTGTTCATGCGGCTGCGGGAGCACGACAGGACCTCGGCGATGCTGGTGAGCGGGCCGACCACCGCCGCGCTGCAGTCGGTGTGCGACTTCGCGATTCCGGACATCATGTTCATCGAGGAAGCCTTGGGCCTGAGCCCGTCGCAAGCCGGAGCGGACCAGGTTCGAACCCCCGTGCCGCAGCCACGCGCGACCGCTGCTGCGCTGGCCGACCGCGACAGCAAGAGCGTGCGGAACCGCCTCGAGGCGGCGGTGCGGCAGCTTGTGGCACGTCGACGACACCGGTCGACCTCGCCTCCGCAGCACACTACGAACTGCTTGAACCCGCCCGCCCCGGCCCAGTTTGTCGTCGCCTCCCGTCCCACGGCCTTGCAGACGTAGTTTTGGACGGCGGCTGCGAGCCGTAACGCGCGGTCGGCGGCAGATCCGGATGCCTACCTATGCGTGCCGTCACTGACGACGACCGGTTCAGCAGCGTCGAACCACGGCTTGCCGGCCGCCCAGTGCCGAACCCACCCGACGAACCCCGACGTCCCGGTGGTGTAGCCGAACTCTGCTCCGAAGGGCATCGCGCCCTCACCGCTGATATTCCAGATCTGCCCGCGGTGCGGGCCGGTCACGACGAGGTGCCAATACATCCCACAGCCATCCGTGCCGAGCACGATCGATCCATGGTCGAAGACGGGATGAAGCAGCCGCTCAATCTCCTCCGACGGCCGGGAGTCCTCCTCCCACAGCCACGCCTCGGTCAGCGGAAACGGAGCCGCCAACTCGCGCACCGGGCGGTCGTCGCCCCAGTCATCGGGCATCTCGGCCACCCCGAGGAGGCCGAAGTCTGGTGGTCCGGAGAACGATCCATCGGTGATCTCCGCGACGAAGGTGCGGTATGGCTCCGGCAGCACGATTCCATGCTCCGCTTCAAAGGCGTGTACGCCTGGCCAACCCAGAGCCGATTCACCGGCGTCGTTCACCATGAAGGCAGATCGAAGCTCGGCGAGGTCGTCCGGGCGAGGATGCTCGTTCATGACGCGTAGTCGTACCACGTCGGATCGCGGTGCGCGGCTGGTCAGCCTAACCTCACCCTCTGGTCTTGGTTCGACTCCACGCTGCATCGCGGGCGCGGCGGCACAGCGCCGCACTTGGCGCGGGTCGCAGCTACTTGTGCGCGTCGTGGCCAGGTCGGCGGCTCGCTGCCACCACAGTTGCGATCGTAGGTTAGCGGACATGGTCGAGCGGGCGGCGTTACCTCAGGCGCTTTGGCCCGGACACGCAGGAAACCCGTCGGCTGGCGTGGAGCAGCGGAGTCGGGCCGCGCCAACCACAGACAATCCGTGGGTTATGAGGGTGGGAAGATTTGGCCGGCGGCCGACCGGCACGGCCTGGACGACGTGCACCAGCTGCCCGCGTCCGGCCGCAGAGCGCGTCACGGTCGTCGAGCTCCGGGTGCGGCGGCGCGCATGGTGTCCGGCCACCCTCCACCGTCAAAGGCGCTTCGCTTCGCAGGCGACGGCCACAAACCGGTTGCCCTTGAGCAGCGGAGCCTCTGCGACCCTATGCGGTCAGGAGTCAAGCGGCAGGCCGGTAGCCTGCCCGCACGAGGCGCACGCTGCCGCACCCGTCATCGACTCAAGGGCGGTGTGAGCGAGCGTCAAGGCCGCCTCGACGTCTAACGAGCCGAACGGAGGAGACGGCATGTGCCGGACATGGCTATCCTTGATCACGGAGCCGGTCGGTTGAACCCGGTGTTGACCCACTGGGCCGTGGTGCTGATTTTCCTTAGTTTGGCTTGCATCTCAACCCTTGTCTCAGTGTCCGTATCGGCAATGAGTCCTGAGAGCAAGGTGAGCCGGATGGTAGCAACGCTTGTCACCGTTGTTATGTCTGTCGAAGCAGGTCTGATGACCAACTTGGCAGCGTCAGCACTGGGTTGAGTCGATCGTCTCCACCCCAGTTACCCTTCCGAGTCGTATGGCAATTGGCAGGCCGGAGATGGCAGGGTGGACACTGTGACTGGACGTGAGATCGCCGAAGTGGGAACCTGCGAGACCTGTCATGATCCAGTTGACCTTACGAACGAGCAAGCCGTGGCGCACCACACTTTGCGTACCAACGATGCCGCCTGTGACGGAACCTGTCAAGTCAAGTGAGACGTTTTCGTGGTCAGGTGTTCTGTAGATCTGCGGGTTGAGCTGCTGGTTTGTTGATCCACACCGTGGTCG
>NZ_JBFAAF010000050.1:0-59867 GCF_040639595.1 Micromonospora sp. NPDC023814 | reverse complement strand
GTTCGGCGGCTACGGCTACACCGTGATCGTCCAGCACGCCGTCGGCAGCGAGGCGTTCTACGGCATCCGCCGGCCCGGCCGCGACCGCCACCCAGGAGCGGACCGGGCGGGCCGCCGAGGCGGGACGGGACGCGGACGACGAGGACGGCGACCTCGGCTGGTGGGCGAGCCTGCGCGCCGGGCTCGCCGAGGCGCACGCCGACCGGGCCGTCCGCGCGGCGGTGCTGCTGGTCGCGGCGGTCGCGGCGGTCTGGGGGGCCCTCGAGGAGTACACGCCGCTGCTGGCGCGGGACACCGGCGTCGCCGAGGCGACCGTGCCGCTGCTGCTCCTGCTCATCTGGGTCGGGGTGAGCGCCGGCGGCCTGCTCGCCCCGGCGGGGGAGCGGCTGGCCACCCGCGGGTACGCCGGGCTGCTGGCGGTGTCCGGCGTGGCCCTGGCCGCCGGGGCGCTGCTCGCCCGGCCCGTCGGGTTCGTGCTGGTCGCGACCGCGTTCTGCGGCTTCCAACTCGCCACCGTGCTCGCCGACGCCCGCTTGCAGGCCCGGATCGCCGGCGGCAGCCGGGCCACGGTCACCTCGCTCGCCGGGATGGCCACCGACGTGACGATCATCGCCGTCTACGGCGGGTACGGCCTGCTCGCCCCCGGGGCCGGCAACGGGGTCGCCTTCGCGGTGGCCGCCGTGCCGTACCTGATCGTCGCGCTGCTCCTGGTGACGCGCGGCGGCCGGCGGGCCCGAGGCGGGCCGGGTCGGGTGGCCGCCGGTCGCGCCGGCTGACGGAGGGGCCCGGCGGCGGTCGGCGTGACCGTCGCCGGGCCGGCCCGTCGTCAGCCGGTGACGTGCCGGTCCGACCGCTGGTGGCCGGATCGGAAAGGTCGTGCCGGCGACGGACGCGTGCTCATCGGCCCGCGCCTTCCAGGAGGTGCTTGAGCGCGGCCAGCCGGTCCCGCCAGTACGCCTTCAGCTCGGCCGCCTGTTCCGCCCCGGTCAGTTTCTCGTGCTGGACGGACACCCGGGACTTCGTCTCGCCCACGGCGGCGAACCCCACCACGAGCCGGGTCGACCCGTCGCCCCAGTCGGCGCGGAACGTCCGGGGCGCGGTGGCGGTGCGGACCCGGACCTCCGCGTCGGGCAGCCACCGGCGGCGCAGCGCGTCGTCGGCGAAGGCGTCGAAGAGCTGCCGCACCGGGACGGCCACCGTGCGGCTGCCGGTGGCGGAGAAGCCGCCCCCGCGCCGCTGCCCGGGGGCGCGCAGGCCGCGCGTCTGTTCGTACCCGACGGTGAGGGTCTGCGCCCACCAGCCTGGCACCTCGTGCGTGGTGACCAGCCAGCGGGCGATCTCGGTGTGCGTACGCCCGGTGGCGTCCCAGGCGTCGAGCAGGACGAACCACTCGTCCCAGCCGCGGCCGGTGCGCTCCCGCAGGAGCGCGTCGGAGATCCGCTCGGTCTGCACCGCCGTGCCCGACGACGTCGCGCCCGGCGCGGGCTTCGACTGCTCGGGCGGCGCGGCTGCGGGCTCGGGCTCGGCGGCGGTCGACCGGGCGACGAGCTGCCGGCGGGCGGTCGTGTAGCTCTCGCCGGTCTTGTCCATCCGGGCCCGGACCCGGGTCTTGAACGACTTGTCACGCGTCATCACATGCTCCCTCGTCGACGGCGCGGGTCGCAGGGACTCACGCTCCCGTCGACCGCGCCGGATCAGGGCATGTGGCACGGCATCCCGAGAACGCGAGGCTCCCTTTGCCTCCGCGACGCCGGTGGCGTGAGCACCGGTAGGGAGGTGAGGCGCGGGACGGCGCCGCCACCAGCATACGCCGGGCGGGAGGACGGCGGGGTCGGGGCGGCGGTCAGGGGCCGGCGGTCTCGCCGGTCTGCTCCCAGATCGAACTCATCTCGTCGAAGGCCTGCTCCATGAGCTGCACCATGGCCCGCCGGGCGCGCTCGCCGTCGCGCCGCTGGATCGCCTGGGCCACCTCCGCGTGCAGTTGGAGGGCCTGCTCGTGCGGGTGGTGGGGCATGAGGTGGTGCTGGTGCCGGCCGGTGAGCACCTCCGCGACCAGCTCCTGCAGCCGGACGAACATCTCGTTTCCGGAGGCGACCAGCACCCGCCGGTGGAACTCGATGTCGAGCCGCAGGAAGCGCTCCTCGTCGCCGGCCTTGCCGGCGGCCCACATCTTCGCCGCGAGCCCGACGAGGTCGCTCGCCTCGTCGTGACCGACCCGGCTGGCCGCGAGCAGGGCGGCGTGCGGCTCGACGGCGGTGCGCAGCTCGGTGATCGAGCGGAGCTGGGTGATGCGGCCGGACGAGGCGAGCCGCCAGCGGATCACCTGCGGGTCGAAGACGTTCCAGGCGTCCGTCGGACGGATCATGACGCCGACCCGTCGGCGGGTCTCGATGAACCCGATCGAGGCGAGCACCCGCAGGACCTCGCGGACGACCGAGCGGGACACGGCGTACCGCTCGACCAGGTCGTCGATGTTGAGGACGGCCCCGGCCGCCAGTTCGCCACCGCAGATGGCCGTGCCGAGGTGGTCGAGGACGCGTGCGTGCAGCCCGGCCTCGACAGGGGCGACCGGGGCGACTGCGACCCCTGGGGAGGACGGTTTCACACGGCGGATCATATCAGTTGGGTCTACCTCTTGAATAAATCTGCTTTTTCGGCCTAGCATCCCGACGTTAAGCGGATGTAAACAGGGAGGTGGCGGCCCCACCTCGGGCCCGGCCACGGCCACGGCATAAGGAGAGATGGACGTGAGACGTCGATCAGTTATCGGGTCTTCCCTGGCGATGGTCGTCGCCCTCGGCCTGTCCGCCTGTGGCGGCGGGGACGACGCCGGCGGCTCGGACACCGTGCGCGTGACGCTGGTGAACCACGTCTGGACGGAAAACATCAAGAAGGCGCTGCCGGAGTTCGAGAAGCAGTCGGGCCTCAAGGTCGAGGTGACCCAGCTCGGCGAGGACCAGCTCTCCGACCAGTACAACGTCAAGCTGAACGCCGGGTCCAGCGACATCGACGTGATGATGTACCGGCCCCTGCAGGAGGGGAAGCTGTTCGCCAAGAACAAGTACCTGGCCGACCTGACCGACAAGGCCAAGTCGGACAGCGCGTTCGAGTTCGGCGACTTCCAGACCGGGCCGGTGCAGGCCACCAGCTACGAGGACAAGCTGGTCGGGGTGCCGATCATCACCGAGCAGGAGGTCCTCTACTACCGCAAGGACCTGCTGGAGAAGTCCGGCTTCACGGCCCCGCCGAAGACCCTCGACGAGCTCAAGGCGCAGGCGGCCAAGGTCGAGGCGGACAACCCGGGCGTGGCGGGCTTCGTGTCCCGCACCGGCAAGGCGGCCGCCGTCACGCAGTTCTCCAGCTTCCTCTACAGCTTCGGCGGCGACTTCGTCGACGCCAACGGCAAGGCGTCGGTCAACACCGACCAGGCCAAGCAGGCGTACGCCTACTACGGCGGGCTGCTGCGCGAGCACGGCCCGGAGAACATCAGCACCGACATGAGCTGGTCCGAGGCGATGGCGATCTTCACCCAGGGCAAGGCGGCCTTCTACACCGAGGCCAACTCGCTCTACAAGAACGCCACCGACCCGGCCAAGTCGAAGGTCTCCGAGACCGTCGGGTTCGCCGCCTTCCCGGCCGGCCCGGCCGGCTCGAAGCCGTACAACATCCCCTCGTGGGCGCTCGGCGTCAACGAGACGTCCAAGAATCAGGACAACGCCTGGAAGTTCATCCAGTGGGCGGCCGGCAAGGAGCAGGCGCTGGCGCAGCAGAAGGCCGGCGTCCCCAGCGCCCGCACGTCCGTCTGGGAGAACCCGGAGGGCTCGGCGAGCTACCCGAAGGACCTCGCCGAGGCCACCACGGTCAGCACCGCCAACGGCGTGGGCCACGACCGTCCGCTGGTCGTGAAGGTCGCCCAGGCGCGGGAGATCGTCGGCCAGCCGATCGTCGACGCGATCACCGGCAAGGACCCGGCCGCCTCGGCGGACGCGGCCAACGAGGCGTTCCAGAAGTTCCTCGACGACGAGGCGAAGTAGCCCGAAGCGTAGGTGGCGGAGCCGACCGGCTCCGCCACCCCGCGTCGGGACGCTGGCCCTGACCCCCCACCCGGAGACCTCATGTCAGCCGTCACCACACCAGTCAAAAGATCGACCGAGGCGCGTCCGGCGTCCCCGGAGACCTCGGCCTGGTCGCGCTGGGCCAACGAGCACCGCAAGTGGCTCTTCGCGGCACCCGCCATGGCGTTCGTCGCCGTGCTGATCGTCTTCCCGGTGGCCTGGACCGGGTACCTCAGCCTGACCGACGCCGAGGGCTCGGTACGCGCCGAGAGTGAGTTCATCGGCTTCCAGAACTACCTCGACGTGCTCACCGACACCGACCGCTTCTGGCCGGCCGTGTGGCGCACCGCCCTCTTCACCGGCGTCGTGCTCCTCTTCGAGGTCGTGCTCGGCATGGCGATCGCCCTGCTGCTGTGGCGGCCGTTCCGCGGTGAGAAGTGGGTCCGCGTCGCGATCCTGCTGCCGCTGGTCGCCACCCCGGTTGCGGTCGGCATGATGTGGCGGCTGATCTTCGACCCCAACATCGGCATGGCGAACCAGGTGCTCGGCTGGGTCGGGATCGACCCCCAGCCCTGGTTGTCCGGGCAGAGCTCCGCCCTGCCCACGACGATGTTCATCGACATCTGGCAGTGGACGCCGATGGTCGTGCTGATCCTGCTCGCCGGCCTGACGTCGCTGTCCGACGAGCCGCAGGAGGCGGCGCTGATCGACGGCGCCAGCACCTGGCAGCGGTTCCGGCACGTCACCCTGCCGCTGCTGATGCCCACCGTGATCGTCGCGGTCCTGCTGCGCGGCATCGACGCCCTGAAGACCTTCGACATCCTCTACGCCACCAAGGGGCGCGGCGGCGGGTCGTTCCACGAGGTGGAGACCCTCAACGTCTACGCCTACGGCCTCAGCTTCGACTACAACGACTACGGCGTCTCGTCGACGGTCCTCATCATCTTCTTCCTGATCATCATCGGGGTGATGTGGGCCCTGACCTACCGCAAGAAGGGGCTGGACCGATGAAGCCGAGCAGGCCGTTCAAGGTCTTCCGGGCGGTGGCCCTGGTCGTCGTGGTGTTCTCGCTGATGGCGCCGCTGCTCTGGATGATCCTCGCGTCGCTGAAGACCAACGTCGACATCTACGACACCGACAAGGCGTTCTCCTTCTCGCCCACCCTGGACAACTACGGCACCGTGCTGGAGCAGGCGAACTACGTCCAGTTCATCGGCAACAGCCTCTGGGTGGCGTTCGCGGCGACCGTGCTGTCGCTCCTGCTCGGCGTGCCCGCCGCGTACTCGATGAGCCGCTTCAACATGAAGAAGTCCGCGCTCGTCGTGCTCATGGCCCGGGTCATCCCCGGCGTCTCGCTGCTGGTGCCCTGGTACTACGTCTTCTCGAACCTGCAGATGGTCGGCGGGTTCACCGTGCTGATCCTCAGCCACATGTTCGTGTCGCTGCCGCTGATCGTCTACATCATGATGGGCTACTTCGACGGCCTGCCGAGCGAACTCGAGGAGGCGGCGCTCGTCGACGGGCTGACCCACATCGGCGCGTTCCGGCGGATCACCCTGCCGCTGTCGGTGCCCGGCATCGCCACCGCGGGGATCCTGTCCTTCATCTTCTCCTGGAACAACTTCATGTTCGCCCTCGTGCTCTCCGGCGCCGACACCAAGACGCTCCCCGTGGCGATCTTCGACTTCGTCGGCTACGCCAGCATCGACTGGGGCGGCCTCATGGCGGCGGCCACCGTGGTCACCGTGCCGATCATGGTGATCGCCCTGTTCGTGCAGAAGTACATCGTCTCCGGCCTCACCGCCGGCGCCACGAAGGGCTGAGGACGCCATGACGACAATCGAAAAGGTCGAGACCTTCCTCGTCGCGCCGCGCTGGCTGTTCGTCCGGGTGCAGACCTCCTCCGGCATCGTCGGCTGGGGCGAGGCGACCTGCGAGGGCCGCTCCGAGACCGTCCGCACCGCCGTCGAGCAGCTCAGCGAACTGCTCATCGGCCAGGACGCGCTGCGCATCGAGGACCACTGGCAGGTCATGACCAAGGGCTCGTTCTACCGGGGCGGGCCGATCCTGGCCAGCGCCGTGTCCGGGCTCGACCAGGCCCTGTGGGACATCGCCGGCAAGCACTTCGGCGCGCCGGTGCACCAGCTGCTCGGCGGCCCGGTCCGGGACCGGATCCGGGTCTACGGCTGGGTCGGCGGCGACGAGCCCGCCGAGGTCCGCGACCAGATCGCCGCCGCCGTCGAGACCGGCCTGACCGCGGTGAAGATGAACGCGTCCGGCAAGATGAGCCCCGTCGCGTCGGTCGCCGAACTCGACGGCGTGGTCCAGCGGGTGGCCGCCGCCCGCGAGGTGCTCGGCGACGAGCGGGACGTGGCGGTCGACTTCCACGGCCGGTTCACCCTCGCCACCGCCCGCCGGGTCGCCCCGCTGCTCGAGCCGTACCGGCCGTTCTTCCTGGAGGAACCGGTGGTCCCGGAGAACTCGCACCTCATCGGCGAGTTCGTCCGCTCCACCACCACGCCGGTGTCGACGGGGGAGCGCCTCTACAGCCGGCAGGAGTTCCTGCCGGTGCTGCAGGCCGGCATCGCGGTCGCCCAGCCGGACCTCTCGCACGCGGGCGGCATCACCGAGGTCCGCAAGATCGCCGCGCTGGCCGAGGTGTACGACGTGCAGCTCGCCCCGCACTGCCCGCTCGGGCCGATCGCCCTCGCGGCCTGCCTGCAGGTCGGCTTCGCCACGCCGAACTACCTGATCCAGGAACAGAGCATCGGCATCCACTACAACCTCGGCGCCGAGGTGCTCGACTACTGCCTCGACAAGACCCCGCTGACGTTCGTCGACGGGTACGTCGAGCGGCTCACGGCGCCCGGACTCGGCATCGAGATCGACGAACACGCCGTGCGAACGGCGGACAAGCGCGGCCACGCGTGGCGCAGCCCCACGTGGCGGCACCGTGACGGCTCCTACGCGGAATGGTGATCACATGACCCTCGACCTCACCGCCGAACTCACCGACGCCCGCATCCTCGCGGTCATCCGGGGCACCGACACCGCCGGCGCGATCGCCGCCGGCACCGCCCTGCTGGAGGAGGGCGTACGCCTCGTCGAGGTGGCCCTCACCACGCCGGACGCTCTGCGGGCCGTCGAGGCGCTGCGCGGGGTCGCCCCCGCCGGCTCCCTGGTCGGCGCCGGCACCGTGCTCACCGCCGCCGACGTGGCCGACGTGGCCGCCGCGGGCGCCCAGTTCGTGGTGACGCCGGCCGTGGTCGAGTCGATCCCCGAGGCGGCCCGCCTGGGCATCCCGGTCGCCGCCGGCGCGTTCACCCCGACCGAGGCGTACACCGCCATGCGGATGGGGGCGTCGGCGATCAAGCTGTTCCCGGTGTCCGTCGGGGGCCCGGCGTACCTCAGGGCGGTGCGCGACCCCTTCCCGGACATCCCGTTCGTCGCGGTCGGCGGCGTGGGCCTGGCCGACGTGCCCGGCTACCTGAAGGCCGGCGCGATCGCGGTCGGCGTCGGCGGGCCGCTGGTCGGCGACGCCGCCTCCGGCGGTGACCTGGACGCGCTGCGGACGCGGGCCCGCACCTACCTCGCCGCCGTGCGGGAGCCGGCCGCGTCATGACCGCACCCGACCTGCTCACCTTCGGCGAGACCATGGTGTCGCTGCGCTCCGCCGGCCCGCTCGCCGCCGGCGGACCGCTGACCATGCACCTGGCCGGCGCCGAGTCCAACGTGGCGGTGGGGGTGGCCCGGCTGGGCCACCGGGCCGCCTGGGCCGGCCGGGTGAGCACCGACGAGTTCGGCGAGTACACGCTGCGGCAGCTGCGCGCCGAGGGCGTCGGCGTCGACGGCGTGACCCGCGATCCGGACCGGCCGACCGGCCTGATGTTCCTGGAGCAGCGCACCGCCGACCTGACCCGGGTGCAGTACCACCGGGCCGGATCGGCCGGGTCGGCGCTGCGTGCCGAGGACCTGCGGGCGCCGCTGGCCGCCGGCGCCGGAATGCTGCACCTGACCGGGATCACCCCGGCGCTGTCCGACACCGCCCGCGCGGCCACCCGCTGGGCCGCCGAGGCCGCCGCCGAGGCGGGCATCCCCGTCTGCCTCGACGTCAACTACCGCGCCCGCCTCTGGTCCCGGGACGCCGCCCGCGAGGTGCTCACCCCGCTGGCGGCGTACGCCTCGATCGTCATCGCCTCCGCCGACGAGCTCGACCTCGTCGGCGACCCGGGGGCCGACGAGTCCGAGGTCGTGGCGGACCTGTTCGGGCGGGGCGTGGACACCGTCCTGGTCAAGCTGGGCGCCGACGGGGCCCGGGCGCACACCCCGGACGGCGTCCAGCACGTCGGGGCGCTGACCGTGACCTCCGTCGACCCTGTCGGCGCCGGGGACGCGTTCACCGCGGGCTACCTGTCCGGCTGGTTCGACGGGCTCGACCTGGCCGGTCGCCTGCGCCGCGCGGCCACCCTCGGCGCCTTCGCGGTCTCCAGCCGCGGCGACTGCGAAGGGCTGCCCCGCCGCGCCGAACTGTCCCTTCTCGACGGCCACGAGACGGGCAGCGTCCTCCGTTAGCCGCCCCGCGCACCTGAAGAAGAAAGGCATCCCGTGAAGATCGTCGCCGCTGACGTCATCGTCTCCAGCCCCGACCGCAACTTCGTCACCCTGAAGATCACCACCGACGACGGGATCACCGGCCTGGGCGACGGCACCCTCAACGGCCGCGAACTGTCGGTCGCCTCGTACCTGCGCGACCACGTCGTCCCGCTGCTGATCGGCCGCGACCCGCACCGCATCGAGGACACCTGGCAGTTCCTGTACCGCTCGGCGTACTGGCGGCGCGGGCCGGTCACCATGGCAGCCATCGCGGCAGTGGACGTGGCGCTGTGGGACATCAAGGCCAAGGCCGCCGGCATGCCGCTGTACCAGCTGCTGGGCGGGGCCTCCCGAACCGGCATCATGGCCTACGGTCACGCCTCCGGCCGCGACATCCCGGAGCTGTTCGACTCGATCCGCCGGCACCTGGAGCTCGGCTTCCGGTCGATCCGCGTGCAGACCTCCGTGCCGGGCATCAACGCCGTGTACGGCGTCGCCGCCCAGCCCAGCGCCGACGGCAAGCGGTACGACTACGAGCCGGCGCAGCGCACCCCGCTGCCCGCCGAGGAGGACTGGGACACCCGCGCCTACCTGCGCCACCTGCCCGGCGTCTTCGAGGCGGTCCGCAACGAGTTCGGCCCGGAGCTGCCGCTGCTGCACGACGGCCACCACCGGATGACCCCGATCCAGGCCGCCAAGCTGGGCAAGGCCCTGGAGCCGTACGACCTGTTCTGGCTGGAGGACTGCACCCCGGCGGAGAACCAGGAGGCGCTGCGCCTGGTCCGCCACCACACCACCACCCCGCTGGCCATCGGCGAGATCTTCAACACGGTGTGGGACTACCAGACGCTCATCCGCGAGCAACTGATCGACTACGTGCGCTCCGCCGTCACCCACACCGGCGGCATCACGGCCATGCGCAAGCTGCTCGACTTCGCCGCCCAGTACCAGATCAAGTCCGGCATCCACGGCCCGACCGACATCTCGCCGGTCGGCATGGCCGCGGCGCTGCACCTGGACCTCGCCATCCACAACTTCGGCATCCAGGAGTACATGCAGCACGGGCCGCTCACCAACGAGGTCTTCCGGCAGTCGTTCACCTTCACCGACGGCTACCTGCACCCCGGCGAGCAGCCGGGGCTCGGTGTGGAACTCGACGAGGAAGCCGCCGCGAAGTTCCCGTACGTGCCGGCCTACCTGCCGTTCAACCGGCTCAAGGACGGAACCGTCCATGACTGGTGAGAGCCGCCGGAGCGGCCCGGCCGCGACCCGGCACGTGGTCGTGATGGGGGTGTCCGGGGCCGGCAAGACGACCGTTGCCCGGGGCATCAGCGACCGTACCGGCCTGGCCTTCGCCGAGGCGGACGAGTTCCACTCGCCGGCCAACGTGGCGCAGATGCGGGCCGGCGTGCCGCTGGACGACGCCGCGCGGCTGCCCTGGCTGCGCGACCTGGCCGGGTGGATGGCGGCCCGCTCCGCCGAGGGCGTGTCGACGGTGCTGGCCTGCTCGGCGCTGAAGCGCTCCTACCGCGACGTGCTGCGTCAGGGGCCGCCGAGCGTCGAGTTCGTCCACCTGGACGGGCCGGCCGAGGTGATCCGGGAACGGATGGCCCGGCGTGCCGGGCACTACATGCCGGCGAGCCTGCTGGAGTCGCAGTTGGCGACCCTGGAGCAGCCCCACCCGGACGAGTCGGTGCTGGTGCTCGACGTCTCGCTGACACCGGACGAACTCGTCTCGGCGGCGGTCGACGGCCTCGGCCTGCACACCGGCGTCCCCGCCGGCGGGTAGCCACGGCCCGGTCGCGGCGCCCCGGCCCCGCGACCGGGCGTCACCCTTGCCCCGCTGATCCCTGCGCCGGCCGGGCAGCCCGGAACCCCAGACCGGGCGTCACCCCGGCAGCGCGTCGAGGTAGACCCAGCGCCCGTCCTCGCGGACGAACCGGCTGCGCTCGGTCTGCGTCCCCGGCCGGCCGCCGGCGCGGTAGTGGGCGCGGAACTCGACGACGCCCGTGGCGTCGAGAAGCCCGCCCCGGTCGGCGTCGACGATCTCCAGCCCCGTCCAGCGCTGGCCCGGTTCCAGGTCGATCCGGCGCGGCCGGGTCGAGGAGTGCCAGCTGCGCAGCAGGTACGCGGTGTCGCCGACGGCGAAGGCGCTGTACCGCGAGCGCATCAGCGCCTCGGCGGTCGCCGCGTCGGCCTCGCCCCGGTGCAGTCGCCCGCAGCACTGCGCGTACGGCTGGGCGGACCCGCACGGGCAGGTCCGGTCGGGGTCCTCGGCCGCGCTCCGGCGGGGTCTGGTCGCCACGGGCCCATTCTGGCCGACGGTCCGCCGCGACCGGCGTCCGGACCCGGCACGCGGGCGTCCGACCCGGCGCCGTACGCCGACGGTGCGGTCCACCGCCGGTCCGCCGCCGGAGCACCCGTCGTGCGGGCCGGGTCAGCGGCCGCTCGTCCGGGCTGTCCGCCGGTTGCCGAAGGACTCCATGGTCGTCGCCTTGCGGGCCGGTGCCTTCGCGGGCGCGCCCGCACGGGTCGCGGCGGCCTTCGCCGTCTTCTTCGCGGGCGCCTTCTTCGCCGGCGCGCTCGTGGCCGGCGCCTTCCGGGCGCGGGCGGGGGTCGCCGTGGCGGAGGTGGCCTTCTTCCGGGCCACCCGGGGCGTCGTCGACGTCGGCTTCTCACCCGGGGCCTTGGCCGCAGTCGTTCCGGTGGCCCGTTTCGTGGCCGTCGCCACCTTCTTCGCCGCCGCCGTCCGCTTCATCGGGGCCTTGCGCGCCCCGGTGGCCTTCCTGGCCCGTCCTGCGTCCGCCATCGTCGCTCCTCGGGAATCGGCCCTGGGCGCACCGTCTTCCCCCGGCCCCGGCGGTCAAACGCCGGCAGGTGCCGGGCGTCCGGCCGGCCGGACGGTACGCGCGGGCGCGTGACGCGGGCCGGATCGGACCAGTCGGCGCGACGGAGATCGGCCCTGCCGGTGGGCCGATCGGTCGGTCAGGCTCGCAGGGACCTTTCCCCGAGCGTCGAAGGACTGGAACCCTCGCCATGACGACCGCCGACATGTCATCTGGAGAGCGCGACGTAGCGCCACTTGCTGTCGCCCGGGTCCTCCCTACCGTCGCTGAGGTCGATTTCGACCGACCCCGGAAGGCTCCAGGGCATCCCGCAGCCGGCGCATCATGGCCGCGCTGAGGTAGTGATGCTGGAGGTCGAGCCACCTCAGGTGAGTGAGCGACCGGCCGTCGAGAAGCGCCGCGGCGCCCGTGTCCGACAGGGCGCCCATGGACAGGGCCAGGGACCGCAACTGCGCCACGACGGGAGCCTCGGCGACCGCCGCGGCAATCTCGTCCTGCAGCGTGCTGTTGAGCAGTCCCAGGTGACGCAGCGCAGGGAAGCGTTCGCCGGAGAGCAGCGCCGCCAGGTCGGCAACGGTGGTGTCGCCTCCCCAATCCCGGACGCCGAGCCACAGCTCCAGTCTTTTCAACGCGGGCAACTCGGAGGCGCAGAGTCCGCGCGCCACCCGGGCCGGAAGGCCGGCGCTCTCGAACTCCAGGTACTGCAGCGAAGTGTGGCGCAGCGGTGAGACGGCCATGCCTGGCCCGCCGCGCGCTTCGAACCGCTCCAGCAGAGGGTAGGCGCTCAGCAGGGGGGTGACATCGGTCTGTCGGATCCACGAGATGTCGCATTCCTCGTAGGAGATGTCTCCGAAGTAAAAGGCTCGCAGGCCGGTCAGTCGGTCCGCTGCGGCGACGGCCAGGTCGAGAATGGGCGCGGGGTCGAACTCGTATGCGTCCGCCCAGCCGCCGAACACCAGGGCTCGTACCTCGGCGAGGTCGACCGCCTGGAGGAACTGCTGCCACGTCTCCGCGAAGCTCTGGTCGCTGTCGCACCCGCCACCACTCACGCGCCAGGCCACCGACGCTGCTTCCTGCAGGTCACCGTCACTGGTGAAGTCGACGACCGGTAGGCCGTGAAACGTGTCTAGGTCACCCGGCATGGTGCAGCTCCTCAGTTGCTGTGTTCTCGGTCATCGCTTTCGGGCAGCTCGACCGGCAGCGGCACGGGTCGCTTGGCGACCCGGTCGTCGCCGGAGGACCGCCCGTGCCGGACCAGTCAGGGCAGCAGGTGCCGGCGGGTCCAGGCCAGCTCGGCGCGGAGCACCTCGTGGCGCCGACGGCGCGGTGCGGTCTCCAGCGGGCGCGTCCAACCGTCGTCGGTTTCCGGCAGCCCGACGGTGTGCGCGAGCGCGGCGGCGATCCGTTCGTGGCCGGCGCTGTTGGCGTGCGGCCGGTCGTCGCTCCACAGCCGCCACGTACCGCTGCCACATCATCTGGGCGAGGGTAGCGGCCGACGGTCAGGCCAACTCGCGGGGCCGGAGGACCTCCGGCTCGGCCTGACCGGGCGGGTGGCGACCTCCGGTCAGAGCCAGCCGGAGCGGCGGAAGAGGCGGTGCAGGGTGACCGCGACCAGTGCCATCAGGCCCAGCGCGGCCGGGTAGCCGTAGCGCCAGTTCAGCTCGGGCATCGTGGCGAAGTTCATGCCGTAGATCCCGGCGATCCCGGTCTGGGTGGCGGCGATGGCGGCCCAGGCGGCGATCTTGCGCATGTCGTTGTTCTGGTCCACCGCGAGCTGCGCCAACCGGGACTGCAGGATCGAGTTGAGCAGGTCGTCGTAGGCGGCGACCCGGTCCACCGCCCGGGTCAGCCGGGCGTCCACGTCGACGAACCGGCGGCGCAGGCCGCGCGGCGGGTTGTCGGGGCGCTCGTCGAGCAGCGACCGCAGTGGCGCCTGCAACGGCTGCACCGCCCGCTTGAACTCCACGATCTCCCGCTTGAGCTGGTAGATGTGCTGGATGTCGGCGGACCGGTCGCGCGCGAAGACCGTCTCCTCGACCCGTTCCAGGTCCCGCTCCACGTGCCCGGCGACCTCCAGGTAGAGGTCGACCATCCGGCCGCAGACCGCGTACGCCACCGCCCAGGGGCCCTCGGCGAGCACTGCCGGGCGGCGCTCGATGTCGGCGCGGACCGGGGTGAGCGCGCCCGCGGCGCCGTGCCGCACGGTGATGACGAAGCGGTCGCCGAGCAGCACCATCACGTCGCCGGTGTCGATCACCTCCGAGGTGTCGGTCAGCTCGGCGTGCTCCACGTACCCGGCGGTGCGCAGCACCAGCAGGGTCACCCCGCCGTCGCGCCGCACCGTGGGACGGTGGCCGTCGGCGAGCGCCTGCTCGACCGTCAGGTCGTCCAGCCCGAACGTGCGGCCGACCGCCGCCATCACCGCCGGGTCCGGCTCGTGCAGACCCAACCAGACGAAGGCGCCGCGGCTGCGGCGACAGCGGGCGTACGCGTCGGCGTAGTGCGGGCGACCCGGCTCGCGCCGTCCGTCGACGTAGACGGCGCAGTCCACCACGGCGTCCGGGTTGGACCGTCGCGGCTCCCGCTCGCGCTGCCCGGGGACCGGCCGGCCGAGCAGCCGGTCGAACATGGCCGACAACCGCAGCCGCTCCCTCACCCGCTGCGCCACCCGTCCACCTCCGCGTCGCCGGCATCCGCGCGGACACCGTACTCGGGCCCGGCGAATCCTGAGTCACGGCACCCGGGTGGCGAAGACGACGACGTTGTCGACGTAACTGCCGACGCGCCGGTCGAACCGGCCTCCGCAGGTGACCAGGCGCAGGCCGGCCGCCCCGCTCGGGCCGTAGACCAGGTCGGTGGGGAAGCGGTCCTTCGGGTACGACGCGACACCGTCGACGGCGAACGTCGCGACGCTGGCGTCGGCGCGGGTGATCCGCACCGTGTCGCCGGCCCGGAGCTGGCCGAGGTCGAAGAAGACGGCCGGCCCGGCGGCGGAGTCCACGTGCCCGACGATCACCGCGTTGCCGGTCTCGCCGGGGCTGACTCCGTGCCGGTACCAGCCGGCGAGGGTGGGCCGGTCCAGCGGCGGCACCTCCAGGCGCCCGGCGGCGTCGGCGCCCACCGGGACGATCGGGGCCCGTACGTCGATGGCCGGGATCCGCACGTCCACCGGTTCGGCCCGGCCCAGCGGCGGCACCGACGGCGCGGCGCGGGCCCCGGGCGGCGCGTCGGCGACCCCGGGCCGGGGCGGGCGCGGCGGGGTCGTCGCCAGTCCGGCGGTGACCAGGGCGAGCCCGGTGGTGCCGAGCAGGGCGACGACCGCGACCGCCCACCCGGGCCTGCGCCAGGACACGTTCCCACCTCCGTACGGGTTCGTCCGGGTGCCCGCTCCGGCGTTCACCGGTGCGGGCACCCGTCGCAGGGATGGACGGCTCGGCCGTCGGTCAGAGCGCGGCGCCGGCCATGTGACGTCGGCGGCGGGCCAGGATCAGGGCGCCGCCGGCGGCGGAGCCGAGCAGGACGCCACCGGCGGCGAGCGCGCCGGCCCCGTCGGTGCCGTCGCGGCCGCCGGCCTGGGCGCCGCCGATCGGGGTGACGGTGAACGTCGCACTGCCGGCCGCGCTGCCGTCGCCGCAGGTCGCGGTCACCGTGTAGGTGCCCAGGGTGAACCCGGCGGTGAAGAGTTCCGCGCTCAGACCGCCGCCGGCCGCCGCCGTGGTGGACCGGACGTTCTGGTCGCGGTCGGGACCGGTGACGTGGAAGATCGCGTCGCCGGACCTGGGGTTGCACGTCGTCGCGGTGAGCACGACCGTCCCGCCTACCGGAGTGGTGGCAGGTGACACGACGGTGTCGGCCAGCGCGGCGCCCGGGAGCAGGAGCGTGCTGAGGCCCACGCCGACCGCCGCCGATACGAGAACTGTTGTGACCTTCATACGCGTCTTCCCTCACTTTTCGTCCGCTGACTGCGTGGGACGTCGTTCGGGTGGCCAACTCCGTGACTAGCACCGGTGTGACCAACCCTAGGAGGGTTGGACCCCCGATCCGGTGAAAATGAGAAATCCTCGTTGCCGTCACGTGTCCACCCCGGAGGCGGAGGGAGCAGCGGAAATGCCGGCACGGCCCGCCCGCGAGGGTTGGCCGGGGTCGATGCCGTCAGTGCCGGGCTGTCGGGGCTGGGTCGGTCTCGGCCCGTTGCGGGGACGATGCGCAGGGCTGGCCGGTCTCGTCCGCGCCGCCGCCCTCGCCCTGTGCGCACCGGGCCGGTGGTGAGGTGTTCGACCCGCACGGAAAAGTGCCCTCCGGAACAGGCAGATGAGACCTCGAGAAATCTCGTCGTGCCAGCTCGGAAGGCACTTTCGCGTTTCCGGCCTACCGGCCGGGTGGCCGTCCAGAAAAGGGCTAACAGGTTGACGAACTGGAAATCCGGATCTTGTCAACGGTGCCGTACTGGGACAGGTAGAGCGGACTGTCCGGGCGGAGGCATACCTGCCTTCCGTTGGTGAAGTGGAAGTAGGCGACGTCGTCGTTGCGAGAGTTGAAAGCGTAGGCGGAGCCACGGCTTGACGAGCCGAGTGTCTGCCAGGTGCTGGTAACGTCCTGGTACGCCGCAGTCGGCCGCTGCGCCGTCCAGTCCCCAGGGGTGAGGTAGAAGCACACGCGCGGATAGGTGCACCCGTAACGAGTGCTGGCCTGGGCGGCCACCGGAACCGCGAGTGCGCCGGCGACCAACGATGAGGCGACAATCGCAGCTGAGGCGACGACTCTCTTCAACATGTAATAGACCTTCCCGTGCGTACCGCCCCCGTGGCAGTACGCATTTAAGGTGACATATGTAACTAATTATTGTCAATGGCTGCGTGCCATTGGTGGTTCATCCGCTGTCGAGGCGCCGAGCGCCAGCGGTGTCCCGCGAATCCCGTGTGCCCGGTCTCGGCGGGGCCGATAGAGTCGCCCGGTGACGGAGATCAGGACCGAACGACTGCTGCTGCGGAGCTGGCGGGATTCCGACCTCGCCCCGTGGGCGGCGATGAACGCCGACCCCGAGGTGCGCGAGCACCTCGGCCCGCTGCTCAGCGCCGAGCAGGCCGCCGCCTCGGCGCGGTCGTTCCAGGCCGCCATCGACACGCTCGGCTACGGCTTCTGGGCCGTCGAGGTCCGCGACGGTGGCCGGTTCATCGGCTTCGCCGGCCTGGACCGCGTCGACGACGGGCTCCCGGTCAGCGGGGTGGAGGCCGGGTGGCGGCTCGCCCGCTCCGCCTGGGGCCACGGCTACGCCACCGAGGCGGCCCGGGCCGTCCTGCGGTACGGCTTCGACACCGTCGGGCTGCCGGAGATCCTGGCGATCACCACCGCGACGAACGGACGCTCCCAGGCGGTCATGCGCCGCCTCGGCATGACCACCGACCCGGCCGACGACTTCGACGACCCGGACGTCGAGTCCGGCCCGCTGCGCCGGCTGGTCGTCTACCGCACCGGGGCGGGGGACCGCTGATCACCTGACGCGCCGTCCGGTCGGCCGGCGTGCCGGTCAGGGCAGGACAGCCGTCCACTCCTGTGCCGCGCGGAACTGCCGGTCGACCAGGGCCAGCAGGGCGGCGTGCGTCTCCGCGTCCGCCGCGACGAGCAGCCCGCCGACGCCGGTGTGCAGGGGCTGCCCCCGCAGGCCGGTCACCACGCACCCCGCGGCCTGGCACAGGGCGATGCCGCTGGCGAAGTGCACGCTGTCCCGGACGTCCCGGTCGGTGACGTACGCGGCCCGCCGCCCGGCGGCCACCCACGCCAGGGCCAGCGTCGTGGAGAGCACCCGGGGACGGAACCGCGCGGCGAACTCCGGATCGGCGAGCAGCCGCAGCGCGTCGAACACGGGGGCGTTCGGGAACGGCGGGTCGAGGTCGACGTCCACCAGCCGCGACCGGGCCGCCGGCACCAGGGCCTCGTCGACGCCGTCGCGGCGCACGTGGGCGCGGCCGTTCCCGACCCAGAACAGCTCCCCGGCGAGCGGGTCGGCGGCCGCCGCGGCGGTGATCTCCGCGTCGACGCGCAACGCCACGTTCACCGCGGCGAGCGGGGTCCGCGCCGCGTAGTTCAGCGTGCCGCAGAGCGGATCGACCAGCCAGGTCCGGGCCGCCGAGCGGGAGCCGCTGTGCCCGCTCTCTTCCCCCAGTACGGCGTCGTCCGGCCGCGCACCGCGCAGGACGTCGAGGATGGCCTGCTCCGACTCCAGGTCGGCCGCGGTGGCGAAGTCGCCGGGGCCCTTGTCGAACCGGTCCAACGTGCCGCCGTAGCGGGCCCGTACGACGGCCGCGCCGGCCTCCGCCGCGGCGATGGCCAGATCGGGGTCGGTGTGCGCCATGGCTGCACGGTAGACCAGCGCCCGCCGGCGTCGGCGAGCGCGCCTCAGTCCCGCCCGGCGGGATCGGTCACCCAGCCGGCGAGCAGCACCAGCCCGGTGAACCGGTGCACGGCGAGGAACCCGAAGGGGCGGTCGACGTCGAGGCGCACCCGCCGCCTGCGTGCGGTGAGTCGCGGCGGGGCGGAACCCGCCCGCATGGAGAGGGCGGTGACCACGGCGGCGCGGAAGCCCGTCGCGCTGAAGGTGGCCGTCGCGCTCTGCCGCGCCTGCGAGACGGACAGCAGCCGGGCGATGCCGGGGAAGTGGTCGCCGTCCCCGGTCGCGGTCGCCAGGCCGAACGTCGCCGGCCGCTTCAGCAGGTCGTGGTCGGCGGAGACGGTGAAGCCGACCGTGGAGACGGACAGCTCCGGCCGGTCGTCGTACGCGTCCACGACCTGTTCGGTGACCCCGGGGCCGGCGGCGACGGGCAGCGCGGACGGCGCGCCGAGGCCGCCGATCGCGGCGGGCAGCACCTCCGCCGCCGTACGCCCGGGCGCGCCCAGGGCGAGCACCACGTCGACGTCCTCTGTGCCGCGCACGGTCAGCAGGCTCAGCGGGCCGGCGGCGGTGTCGGCGACCCGGAGCGCGTCGAGGTCGTGGCTCAACCGGCCCAGCCCGGCGAGCCGGCGGCCCCGCCACGGCCCGCCGGCCGGCTCGCACCAGGCGTCCCGGAACGGCTCGGCCCACTCGGTCAGCAGCGACAGCGCGCTGGCCAGGACCATCGCGGTGTCCGGGGTGACCGGCACCGGCATCCGGGGGACCAGACCGTCGGTGTGGGTGGCGGCCCACTCGTCGAGGGCCCGCTGGTCCTGCGCCTCGTCGCCGGTCAACTCCCCGCGCATGGCCGCCGGCACCTCCCGCAGCCACCGGTCGGTCAGCCGCAGGTCCCGCCGCGCCCAGGTGGCGAGCGCGAGCCGGGTGGTGGGGGAGCGGTCCAGGTCGAACCGGGCCGGGTCGGGGGCGACCGCGAGCAGCTCGTCGCGGGCCGGCCCGGCGGCGTAGGGGGCGAGCAGCGCCAGCAGCGGGTATACGCCCGCGCCGGACAGGACGGTCTGCTCCCCGTCCAGCCTGGACGCCCAGCGGGCGGTGAGCGCGTTGGCGGCCGTGGTGCTCATGCGGTGCGGACCCTCCGGTGGTGGCGACGGTGCCCGTCGCCCGGCGGGGCGACCGCCGGCACCCTACCGCCGTCCGGCGCCCGACGGTGCCCGCGACCGCCGGCCCGGCCGGCCGGTGGCCGGTCGTCGGGAAAGGTGTGGCAGCGTGGTCGGCGTGACCACCTCCGCACCGCCGGACGTCGACCTGGCCCTGGTCGGCGGGGGCGGTGCCGCGTCGCTGGTGCTCGCCGCCCTGGACCGGCACGGTGTGCGTGACCTGCGGGTCGCCGTCGTCGACCCGGTCCACCGGCGCGGCCAGGACCGCACCTGGGCGTTCTGGGACCACCCCGGCAACGACCTGGACCCGATGCTGGCCGCGAGCTGGCAACAGGTCGAGGTCGCGACGCCCGCCGGCCGCCGCGTCCTGGATCTCGCCCCGCTGCGGTACGCCATGCTGCGCTCGGGCCCGGTCTACGACCGGGCTGCCGAGGCCGAGCGGCGGCTCGACATACGGCGGATCGTCGCGCCCGTCGACACCCTGCACGACGACGGCGGGCACGTCACGGTGCACGTCGGCGGGGGCCGGCCGGCGCTCCGCGCGTCCTGGGTGCTGGACTCCCGGCCCCGGCCGCCCCGCCGGCCCGGCCGCACCAACTGGCTCCAGCACTTCCGGGGCTGGTGGCTGGAGTCGGAGGCGCCGGTCTTCGACCCGACCCGGGCCGTCCTGATGGACTTCCGCACCCCGCAGCCCGCCCGGGGCGTGTCGTTCGGTTACGTCCTGCCGGTCAGCGACCGGTACGCCCTGGTGGAGTACACGGAGTTCTCACCCGACCTGCTCAGCGACGCCGGGTACGACGCCGCGCTGGCCGGCTACCGCGACCTGCTCGGCCTCGACCCGGCGCGGCTGCGGGTGCGGGAGGTGGAGAACGGCGTGATTCCCATGACCGACGGCCCGTTCGACGCCCGGCCCTCGCCCCGGGTGGTCCGCCTCGGCACGGCGGGCGGCGCCACCCGGCCCTCCACCGGCTTCACCTTCTCCGCCATGCGCCGCCAGGCCGAGCAGGTCGCCGCTGCCCTCGCCGCCGGCCGGCCGCCGGTACCCGGGCCCGCGTACCCCCGCCGTCACCGCTGGATGGACTCGGTCGCGCTCCGGGCCCTGGACGCCGGCGGCGTCGGCGGGCCGGAGTTCTTCGCCCGGCTCTTCGACCGCAACCCGGCCGGGCGCGTACTGCGGTTCCTCGACGGCGCCACCACCCCGGCGGAGGAACTGGCGGTGATGAGCTCCACCCGGCTGCTGCCGATGGTCGCCGCCGCTGCCGGCGACGTCGGCGCCCGGCTCCGGGACCGCCTCGGCCCGGCTCGCCGGTCGGCGACGTGGACGGTCCCGCCGCCGGTGCTCGGCGGCCGGACCGACGTCGACGGCTGACGGCGGGCGTGCGGTTGCCCTGGTAGGCGTCGCAGCCGGACCGGCCCTCCCGTCTGTGGACCGACAGCCGCGGCGCCGGGTCGGCTGCCCCGACGGCGGGAGAGCCGGTCGGGATTCGGTAGGTTGCCGACATGGCGGACGAGACGGCCGGCAGGGTCGTGCAGATCTGGACCGACGGGGCGTGCAGCGGCAACCCCGGTCCCGGCGGGTGGGGCGTGGTGCTGCGCTACGGCGCGCACGAGCGGGAGCTCTGCGGCGGCGAGGCGACCCCGACCACCAACAACCGGATGGAGCTGATGGCCGCCATCCAGGCCCTGGAGAGCCTGACCCGGCCGGTCACCGTCGAGCTGCACACCGACAGCACGTACGTGCGCAACGGCATCACCAGCTGGCTCGCCTCGTGGAAGCGCAACGGCTGGCGGACCGCCGCGAAGCAACCGGTCAAGAACGCCGACCTGTGGCAGCGGCTGGAGGCCGCGTGCGCCCGGCACCGGGTCACCTGGCTGTGGGTGAAGGGGCACAACGGCCACCCGGAGAACGAGCGCGCCGACGCGCTGGCCAACCGCGGCATGACCGAGGCCCGCGCCGCCGCGGTCCCGGCCGGCCGCTGACCGGTCGGCCGGCGGCCGGCGTCGCGGACGCTACTCGCGGTTCGGGTCGCCGGTGCCGGAGACGTCGGCCACGTCGTAGCCGGCGCGGCTGACCTCCCGGGCCGAGCGCCGGTCCTCGGCCGGCAGGTCCGCGAAGTCGTCGCCGGTGTCGTCGGTGGTGTGCAGGGACTCACCCGGCGGACGCAGCGACGCCTGCATGGCCGTCGCGCCGTCCGGCTCGTCGGTGGCGGCCCGGTCGGTACGGTTCTGTTCGGTCATGCCGCCCCTCCTGCCCCCGTGGGGTGATCGCAAACGTCCGGTCCCGGGCTCAACGCGCCGCGTCCGGGTGACCCGGCATGCCGGACCCACCGCTGGAACTGCCCGACGCGCCGCCCGCCACGCCGGACCCGTCGTCCTCGGTGACCAGGTCGGGCTTCGCCGTCGTGTCGTCCGGCGCCGGGACGTCGGTGTCCGCCTCGACCTGGACCAGCCGGGGCTGGTCGGCCCCGTCCTCGGCGTGCGCCGGGTCGACCGGCAGCTCGCCGTCGCGTGCCCGATACCCCACCGCTGCCTCCCCGTCGCCGCCGTGCCGTTCGGTCCCGGCTACCCGGCGCCGACGGGGTGAAACGTCGGCGGGAGTGGGGTCAGCGCCGCCGGGTGGGACGGCCGGGTCGCCCGGGGGCGCGCGGCGCGCGGCGCACCGGGGTGAGCGCCAGCGGTGACCAGTGCCCGGGGCGCCTCCGGCCGGGCGGCAGTGCGGTGCGCTGGTCGCCCCGGGCCGCGTCGAGCTGCGACTGGTGCAGGAACAGGCTGCCGGACAGGTCCGCGCCGCGCAGGTCCGCCCCGCGCAGGTCGGCGCCGGTCAGGTCGGCCAGGCCGAGGTCGACGCCGCGCAGGTCGGCCCCGATCAGCAGCGCCCCGCGCAGGTTCGCCCGCCGCAGGTCGACCCGGCGCAGGTCGACGCCGAACAGTTGGGCGCCCCGCCGGTCCGCACCCGCCCGGCCGCCCCGCGACCGGGCCGCGTCCCCGGCGCGCGACAGCAGCGGGTTGACCCGCCCCCGGTACGCGTCCACGTCGAGCGCCCGCAGCGTCCCGGGGGGCTCCCGGGTCAGCCGCTCGGTCTCGGCGAGCGCGCCGGCGAGCTCGTCGCGCAGCGGCTGCGGCGGGCGCAGCGCGAGCGCCTCGGTCAGGTACCAGAGCAGCTCGTGCAGCGGCCGCATCACCGCGAACGTGTCGAACATGCTCGCCGCGGTCTCCGGCGCGTCGCGCCAGTCCCGGCCGCCGAAGGTGTGCTGGGCCACCCGCTGCCCGGCGCCGAAGCAGTCGAAGACGGTGCAGCCGGAAAAGCCCCGCTCGCGCAGGTCGGCGTGGATGCCGCAGCGCGAGTCGGACCCCAGGTTCGGGCAGGGGCGCCCGGCCGGCTTGTCGATGGCGAAGTCGGCCGACGCGGAGAAGGCGGGCGCGACGCAGCAGAGCCCGAAGCACCGGGCGCAGTCGGCGCGCAGGTCGTCCGCCGCCGACGATGACGACCGGGGTGTTTCCGACACGCTGACCGTTCTCCTGCCGATCGTGACCCTTCCGCTCGCCGGGACGCGGGCGGACCTCCCATTGTCCCGCGCGGCGCTGGTGGCCCGCCCGGCGGGCCGGGCCACCAGCGCAGAGCGCGCGTCGGGCCCCGCCCGCCCCGCCACGAAACGCTCAGACCCGGGTGACGCGTACGGCGTCCGCGACCACGTAGCCGGTGCCCGAGGTCCACCGGCTCACACCCACCTTGTTGCCGTCGCCCCGGGCGAGGGTGAAGGTGCCCAGCGAGGACCACTTCCCGCCGTTGTTCCGCTGGTCGACGTGCACCGTCTTGTTGCCCGTCGAGGTGGCCACGATGTAGGGGGTGGCGGCGCTGTTGCCGGTGGACGCCGGGTACCAGACGTCGACCCGGTAGGTGCCGGTCTCGGGGACGTCGACCTTGTACCAGGCGACGTCGCTGGCGGCGACCGGGACGGCCCGACGGTAGCTGGTGCCGTACCGGCCGGTGAGGCTGGACGAGACGGCCCAGTTGCTGCTGGCGGTGAAGCGCCCGGCCGTGGTGTTGTCCACCACCGTGCTCCACGGGCTGAAGTACGTCGACCAGAGGTTGTGCGTCGGCCAGCTGGTCACCTGGCGGGAGGCGGCCCACAGCGCGCCGTCGATGTCGCCGTAGTTGAGGCCGGAGGGATCGTCGCGCTGGTTGAACAGCGCCGCCCAGCTCATGCCCTGGTAGCTCTTGACCAGCAGGGTGTAGGTGCCGGCCAGGCTGCCGGTGTGCCAGATGTTGTACTTCGTCCCGCCGCTGGTGGCGAAGGGGCGCACGGCCCAGCCGAGGCCGTAGTACCAGCCGTTGCCGTTCACGCCGGTCGAAGGCACCGCGGTGACCTTGGCCAGCGAGGCGCCGTCGAGCACGCCACCGGCCCCGTCGAGCATGGTGGCCCAGCGGACCATGTCCACCGCCGAGGCGACCCACCCGCCGTTGGCGTCGCGCAGGCTCATGCTGAAGGTGCCGTACGGGGCCGGCACGATGGTGCCCGAGTCGTCCAGCACGGTGCGCCCGGTGTACTGCGACCGGTAGCCGACCTCGCCGGCGAGCCGCGTCAGGGCCTTCCCGTGCGCCATCCGAGTGATGCCCAACGGCGCGAGGAGCTTCTGCTTGACGTACGCCTCGTAGGACAGGCCGGTGACCTTCTCGACGACGCGGCCGGCGAGGAAGTAGCCGTAGTTGCTGTACGCCACGGTGCTGCCCGGGTTGTGTTGCAGCGGCTGGCCGGCCATGTAGCGCAGGACGTCCTCCTTGCGCAGCTCCAGCGGCACGCCCAGCGCCTGCGCGATGACGTGGTCCCGGCCGTGCAGGGGATCGAAGGTGAGGTCCCGGTCCCAGCCGCCGAGGTGCTGCAGCAGCCGCCGCAGGGTCACCTGCGGCAGCCTCGGGTCGACGGACTGCCCGGTCGGCGGGATGAAGTCCAGCACCGAGGTCACCGGGTCGTCGAGGCCGACCAGGCCGTCCTGCGCCAGCCGGAGCACCGCCGCCGCGGTGAGCGACTTGCTGAGGCTCGCGATGCGGAACAGTGACGTCGGCTGGATCGTCTCCGCCGAGTTGTTGCCGTAGCCCCGGGCCAGCACGAGCCGGCCGTTGTACGCCACCGCGAGCTGCCCGGCGCTGACACCGCGCGCCTGCATGAACGACTTCATGGCGTCGTCGAAGCTGCTCAGTCCGGCAACCGCGGTGCCGGTGGCGACCCACCCGTCCGCCGCCCGCGCCGGCCCGTGGAGCAGCGTGCCGGCACCGGCGGCACCGGCGCCGGCCGCGCCGACGAGCTTTCCGAACGTCCTCCTGCTGACTGTCCGCACGACATCTCCCCGTGTAGTTGATCTAGCTGGGGAGACCCTACAAGAGGACTCGAGATTGGACAGTCCGGTCGACGTCACGTCACCCCGGGCCGTTCCCGCGTGAACGAGTCGACGTCCTCCTGGCCGGTCATCGGGGTGGCGATCTCGCCCGGGGCGACCGCGTTGACGGTGATCCTGTCCGCGGCGAGCTTCTGCGCCATCACCTTCGTCAGCAGCCCCGGTCCGCCCTTGGCCGCGCAGTACGCCGCCGAGCCGACCCGGGGCGCGTGCTCGTGCACGCTGGTGATGTTGACGATCCGGCCGCCCAACCCCACTGCCTTCATCCGCGACGGCGCAGGCCTTGCCGATGCCGGAGTCGGCGCCGGTGACGACGGCGATTTTCGGGTAGTTCTCGTGACGCGCTGGCATGGTGCCGCACTGCCCGTTCCATGCGGATGCAACCATACGTTGATCCCGGTCCATGCGGGGGATTGCCCACGTCGATGTGCTCTGCCATTCTCCACCGTGGACGCTGCCAGCGACGGTCGCCAATCCGGAGGGCCGTGCGGCGGCCCCTATCTGCCGGAGGGACCCTCGTGAAGCGCAGACGTCGCCACCTGCTCGTGGGACTGGCGGTCGGTGCCCTGGTGGCATCGACCGGTCTCGTCGGAATCCACTTCGCCGGCGCCCAGGTGCCGGCCCCCGCCGCCGCGTCCGGCGACGGGGAGATGCCCGGCGCGCTCGGCGCCCACATGGAACGGCTGCGCCAGGCCGTGCCGGGCAACGACGGCATGTCGCCGGACGGCCCGGGCAACGCCGCGCAGCAGGAGTTCCTGGAGCGCGCGTACCCGGCCAGCACGATCAGCATCGCCCAGATGGACCGGTCGAAGGCGGCGTACTCGGCCGCGGAGCGGCGCGCCGGCGGCAGCCGGGGCTGGGTCAACGTCGGCCCGAGCGAGGCCCTCTACCCGTTCACCGAGTTCCGCAACGCCGGCAACTACGTGCCGAACGCGTACGTCGCGGGCGGCCGGGTCACCTCGATCGACATCGCGCCGGACTGCAACGCCCTGCTCTGCCGGGCGTACGTCACGCCGGCCGGCGGCGGCGTCTGGGGCACCCTGAACGTCCTCGCGCCCGAGCCGAAGTGGTTCTACCTGGGCGGGCCGTTCGGCATCAACGCCGCCGGCTCGGTCAAGATCGACCGTAACGACAAGACCGGGCTGACCATCTACGTCGGCACGGGCGAGGCCAACACCTGCGCCTCCGGCTGCGTCGCCGGCGTCGGGCTCTACAAGTCCACCAACGGCGGGGTCACCTGGAAGGGCCCGCTGGGCAAGGACGCCCTGGCCGGCAAGGGGATCGGCGAGATCACGATCAAGCCCGGCGACCCGAGGACCCTCTACGTCGCCACCACCACGGCGCTGCGCGGCATGTCCGGCTCCTGCTGCACGGGCGTCACGCGGCCGGTGCCCGACGCCGAGAAGTGGGGCCTCTACAAGTCCACCGACGGCGGCGCGAGCTGGAGGTTCATCCACAACGGCTCGGCCGACGCCACCCAGTGCACCGGCAGCGCCGCGGAGTACGCCAACACCGCCGCCTGCTCGCCGCGTGGGGTGCGCTACGTCAAGCTCGACCCGCGCGACGCGAACGTCGTCTACGCCTCCTCGTACGCCCGGGGCGTGTGGCGCTCGGCGGACGCCGGCGCCACCTGGACGCAGATCAAGCCGTCGCTGAACCCGGCCGTCTTCCAGACCCGGGCCGCGATCGACGTGACCGCCCTGCCGAACGGCAAGACCCGGATGTACGTCTACGAGGGCAACATCGGCAACCCGTACTCGCGGCTGTTCCGCAGCGACGACGTGGCCGGCGGCGCCCCCGCGTTCGCCGACCTGACCAGCGCCAACCCGGCGGACCCGGGCTTCGCGACCTACAACCAGTGCACCGGCCAGTGCTGGTACGACGTCTTCGTGCACACCCCGGCCGGGCATCCGGACATCGTCTACACCGGCGGCGCCTACGTCTACGGCGAGACCGTCGCCCACAAGCGGGCGGTGGTGCTGTCCACCGACGCCGGGGTCAGCGGCACCGACATGACCTACGACGGCACCGACGAACTGCACCCCAACGGCCTGCACCCCGACCAGCACGCGCTGGTCACCAACCCGCGCAACCCGTACCAGTTCTTCGAAGCCAACGACGGTGGCGTGATGCGCTCCAGCGGCCAGTTCGTGGACCGCTCGGCCTGGTGCGACAACCCGGACCGCAACCTCGCCACTGACGCCCAGAAGGCCCGCTGCAAGCAGATGCTGTCGCGGATCCCGTCGAAGCTGGACGGCATCAACAAGGGCATGAACACGCTGCAGTTCATCAGCCTGTCGGCCAGCCCGCACGACCACACCCTGCTCCAGGGCGGCACCCAGGACAACGGCACCTGGGAGAACAAGGGCCAGCGCACGCGCTGGGAGAACACGATGATCGGTGACGGCGGCGCGTCCGGCTTCGACGTCGGCAAGCCGGAGTTCCGCTTCCACACCTTCTACGACGCCTCGCCCGAGGTGAACTTCGACAACGGGGACGTGGGTAGCTGGATCTCGATCTCCGACCCGATCTTCGGGCACCCGGGCACCCTGTTCTACGCCCCGGTGGTGAGCGACCCGAAGGTCAGCGGCACGATGTTCGCCGGCACGTCCCGCACCGTCTACCGGACCAAGACGTTCGGCCTGGGCGACCGGAGCCTGGCGGAGGCCGACCGGATCTGCAACACCTGGACCGGCACCTTCGAGGCGCAGTGCGGCGACTTCGCGCCGCTGGGCACGGTCAACCTGACCGACGCCGCGTGGGGCGACCGGGCCGGCGGCGCCGTCTCGGTGGTCGAGCGGGTCGCCACCGACTCGTCCACCGCGTACGCGGCCACCAGCACCGGTCGGGTGTTCGTGTCCCGCAACGTCGACGCCGAGCCGGCCTCCGCGGTCACCTGGACGCGGATCGACACCGCCGCCACGCCCAACCGCTTCGTCACCAGCATCCACGTCGACCCGGCCGACCCGGCCCGGGCATGGGTCTCCTACAGCGGGTTCAACTCGAACACCCCGGCCACCGTCGGGCACGCGTTCGAGGTGAAGCTGGCCGGCGCCGGCGCGACCTGGGCCGGCCGCTCGTACGACTTCGGCGACCAGCCGATCACCGACCTGGTCCGTGACGACGTCACCGGCGATCTCTACGCGGCCACCGACTTCGGTGTCCTGCGGCTGGGCAGGGGCAGCACGACCTGGGTGAAGGCGGCCCGTGGCATGCCGAACGTCGAGGTCGCCGGGCTGACCGTCGTGCCGGGCAAGCGGGTGCTCTACGCCGCCTCGCACGGCCTGGGCGCCTGGCAGCTCGCGCTCTGAGGAAGTCGACCATCGGCAACGACCGGGTGAGGGGCCGCGCGAGCGGCCCCTCACCGCTGCCCGAGGCGGCCGGCCGGGCCTGGCGCACCCTCGGCGCGGCGTTCGTCCTGCTCGTCTTCGTCCCGCCGCTGCTGCTGCTGATCTCCGGCTCGCTCACCGAGCCCGGCCTGCCCCCGCCGCCCACGCCGCAGCTGGTGCCGGAGCCGGTGTCCACCGTCGGCTACCAGCATGCCCTCGAGTGGGGCGGGCTGCTGCGGGCCTCGCTCAACTCGGTCCTGGTCGCGGTCGTCGCGGTGCCGCTGAGCGTGCTCGTCGCCGCGCTGGCCGGCTTCGCGCTGGCCCGGCTCGCCCCGCGCACGACCGGCGTCGTCGTGGCGGCCTCCCTGGTGGCGCTGATGGTGCCGGCCACGGCCCTGCTGGTGCCCCGGTTCGCGATCTTCCGGATGCTCGGCCTGACCGACACCCTGGTGCCGTTGATCGCCCCGGCGTTGCTGGGCACCTCGCCGCTCTACGTCCTGGTCTACTACCTGGCCTTCCGGGCGCTGCCGGCGGATCTCTACGACGCCTGCCTGGTGGAGGACCTCTCGCCGATGCGCACCTGGTGGCGGGTCGCCCTCCCGCTGGTCCGCCCGGTCACGGCCGGCCTCACCGCGCTCACCTTCGTGCTCACCTGGTCGAACTTCCTCGACCCGCTGGTCTACGTCTACGACCGCGACCTGTTCACCCTGCCGCTGGCGCTGCGCTCCCTGTCGGTGCTGGACCCGACGAACTTCCCCGTGTTCCTGGCCGGCGCGGTGCTGGCCACGGTGCCGGCGCTGGCCGTCTTCGTGCTCGCCCAGCGGCGCTTCCTCCACCACGACGACCCGACGGGACGAGACTGACGATGCGACCGGAGACAGAACCGACGATGAGGCCGAAGGCGCTGCTCGCCCTACTGCTCGCCGCCGTGCTGACCGCCACCGGCTGCGGCTCCGGCTCCGGGTCGTCCGACGACGGCCCGGTGCGGCTGCTGGTCTTCGGCGCGCCCGAGGAACTCGCCGCCTACCGCACCCTTGTCGAGGCGTACGAGAAGGCGCGTCCCGGCACCGACGTGCAGCTCGTCGAGGCCAGCGACCGCAAGGACCTGCTGGCCCGGCTGGCCACGTCGGTGGCCGGCGGCGCCCCGCCGGACCTGTTCCTGATGAACTACCGCTTCTACGGCCAGTTCGCCGCGAAGGACGTCATCGAGCCGCTGGACGACCGGCTGGCCGCCTCCGACGCCGTCGACCCGGCCGACTACTACCCGGTGGCGTGGAACGCGTTCCGGTGGAAGGACCGGCAGCTCTGCCTGCCGCAGAACGTCTCCAGCCTCGCCGTCTACTACAACCGCACCCTCTTCACGAAGTACGGCGTGCCCGAGCCGAAGGCCGGCTGGACCTGGAACGACCTGCTCACCACCGCGTCCGCGATGACCCGCGACTCCCGTGGCGTGGTCGTCAAGGCCACCGAGAGCGAGGGCGCGGCGCTGCGGCCCGCCGTGCACGGCCTCGGCGTCGAGCCGTCCATCATCCGGCTCGCCCCGTTCGTCTGGTCCAACGGCGGCCAGCTCGTCGACGACCCGGCGAGGCCGACCCGCCTGACCCTGGACACCCCGGCCGCCCGGGAGGCGCTGAAGAACCTGGTCGACCTGCGGCTGGCGTACGGGGTGGTGCCCACCGACGAGGAGGTGGAGGCCGAGGACGACGAGTCGCGGTTCGCCAACGGCCGGCTCGCCATGCTGATGAGCTCCCGCCGCTCCACCACCACGTTCCGTTCCATCACCGGCTTCGAGTGGGACGTCGCCCCGCTGCCCGTCTACACCGAACAGGTCGGGGTGCTGCACTCGGACGCGTACTGCATGACCCGGGGCGCGAAGCGCAAGGACGCCGCGTGGCGGTTCCTGGAGTTCGCGATCGCCGAGGAGGGGCAGCGCATCGTCGCCGCCACCGGCCGCACCGTCCCGTCCCACATCGGGGTGTCGCAGTCGCCGGCGTTCCTCGGCCCGGCCCAGCCGCCGCGCAGCGCGAAGGTCTTCCTCGACGCCATCCCCACCGTCCGGGCGCTGCCCACGGTCTCCACCTGGCCCGAGATCGAGGACGTCACGTACGGCATCCTGGAGAACGCCATGCACCGGGGCGACCGGCTCGACGACGTGATCCGCGACCTCGACCAGCAGACCCGTCCCCTGTTCGCCCGCGGCGAGCACGGGTGAACGACCCCGGCCTCGCCCTGGCAGGGGTCTCCGCCGCCTACCGCGGGTCGACGGTGCTGCACGAGGTGGACCTGACCGTCGCCCGGGGGGAACTGCTGGTGGTGCTCGGCCCGTCGGGGGCCGGCAAGTCGACCGTGCTGCGGGTGGTCGCCGGCCTGGAACCGGTCACCGCCGGCCGGGTCCGCATCGCCGGCCGGGACGTCACCGCCGACCGTCCCGGCCGGCGCAACGTGTCGATGGTCTTCCAGTCGTACGCGCTCTTCCCGCACCTGACCGTCGCCGAGAACATCGCCTTCGGCCTGGAGGTACGCGACACCCCCCGCGCGGTCGCCCGGGACCGGGCCCGCGCGGCCGCCGAGGCCGTCGGCTGCGCCGCCCTGCTTGACCGGCGGCCCGGGCAGCTCTCCGGCGGGGAGCGGCAGCGGGTGGCGCTGGCCCGCGCCCTGGTGCGGGAGCCGGACGTGTTCCTGCTCGACGAGCCGCTGTCCAACCTCGACCTGGCGCTGCGGGTGGAGATGCGTGCCGAGCTGCGCGCCCTGCACGACCGGCTGGGCGCCACGATGGTCCACGTCACCCACGACCAGACCGAGGCCCTGGTGCTCGCCGACCGCATCGCCGTGCTGCGCGACGGGCGGATCGAGCAGGTCGGCACGCCCGACGAGATCTGGCGTACCCCGGCCAGCACCTTCGTCGCCCGCTTCGTCGGCTCCCCGGCGATGAACCTGCTCCCGGCCGCGGGGGTGCTCGTGCCGTCGGGCACCGCGCCGATCCGGGCCGCCGAGGAGCTGGAGATCGGCTTCCGGCCCGAGGCGGTCACCCTCGACGCCGCCGACGGCACGGACGCCACCGTCGACCGGGTCGAGGTCGTCGGCGAGGACGCGTACGCGTACCTGACCCTCGCCGGCGGTCACCCGGTCGTCGCCCGGGTGCCGGCCGCGCGCCGGCCCGAGCGCGGCGCGGCGGTGCGCGTCGGCGTGCGCTGGGCCGACGTGCACGTCTTCCACGCCGCCTCCGGCCGCCGGTACGCCCCGTGACGACCACGGACCGCCGCTCCCGCCGGCAGTTGGCGCTGATGCTGGCGCCGTACCTGCTGGGCCTGGTCGGGCTGGTGCTGCTGCCCGCCGCGGTCACCCTGGCGCTGGCCTTCACCGAGTACGACCTGCTGCGCGCGCCGCGCTGGGTGGGGCTGGCCAACCTCGCCGCGCTGGTCGACGACCCGGTGTTCCGGGTGGCGCTGACCAACTCGCTGGTCTTCGCGCTGGTGGCCGTACCGCTGCGGGTGCTCTTCGCGCTCGGGCTGGCGCTGCTGCTGCACCGCTGGGCGCTCGGGGTCGGTCCCGCCCGCACGGCGGCGGTGCTGCCGACGGCGGTGCCGGAGATCGCCTACGGGCTGCTCTGGCTGTGGCTGCTCAACCCGCTCTACGGCCCGATCAACCAACTGCTGCGCACCGGCGGGGAGAACGGCCTGACCGCGCTGGGCCGCACCCCGCCGCAGTGGCTCACCGACCCGACCGACGCCCGGGCCGCGATCATCCTGATGAGCCTGTTCACCATGGGGGAGACGTTCGTGGTGCTGCTGGCGGCCCGCCGCGCGCTGCCCCGCGACGTCTACGAGATGGCCGCGATCGAGGACGCCACCGGCTGGGACGTGTTCCGCCGGATCACGCTGCCGCTGATGGCGCCGGTGCTCGGGCTGCTGGCGGTGCGCGACGCCATCCAGAGCCTGCACTTCACGTTCGTGCCGGCGTTCGTGGTCACCGACGGCGGTCCGCCCCCGTACGCCACCACCTACCTGTCGCTGTTCGTCTACCGCACCGGCTTCGAGTACCTGCGCTACGGCTACGCGGCCGCGGCGACCCTGGTGATGATCCTGCTGACCGTGGCGGCGGTGCTGGTGCAGTGGCGGCTCATCCGCCGCTACCGAGCCTTCTACCGGCTCTGAGGAACCCGGCGAGCCCGATATTCGCGGGCGTCGGCCCCGAACGCCGTGACATGATCGCGCACTGCGCGGGCCAGGTGGCGGCGCGCGAGGAGGACAGCATGGAGTTCGAGGTACGACGGATCGGTCCGGAGTCGACCGCCGCGGCGGCTGGCGTGCTCGCCGACGCCTTCGACGGTTACCCCTGGATGGCCTGGACGGTGGCGGCCGACCGGCACCGGGAGCGGCTGGAGGCGATGTTCGCCGGCACGGTCGACGCCGTCGGGCTGCCCTACGGCGACGTCTGGGCGGCGGTCGACCCCGACGGCCGGCCGGCGGCGGTGGCGGTCTGGCTGCGCCCGGACCGGCCGGTGCCCGACGAGGTCTGGGCCGGTGTCACGGCGCGCAACGCGGATCTGGCCGGTGACCGGCAGCCGGCGCTGCGCGCCGCCGACGAGGCCTGCGCCTCGCTGCGGTCGGTCGAGCCGGCGTTCCTGCTGGCCACCGTCGGCGTGCGCCGGGTCGACCAGGGCCGGGGGCTGGGCAGCCGGGTGCTGCGGCCGGGCCTGGCGGAGGCGGACCGCGCCGGCCTGCCGGCGGTGCTGGAGACCTCGTCGGAGCCGAACGTGCGGCTCTACCAGCGGCTCGGTTTCGCGGTCACCGGCCAGGCCCAGGTGCCCGAGGGCGGTCCCCGCGTCTGGGCGATGCGCCGGCCGGCCGGCCGGGCCGATGCCGGAACACGGGTGTAAGGGGCGCTCGCCCGGGTAGCCGCCGGGAATGGAGCTGGTCGAGGAGTCGCCGTACCGCTTCCGGATCGACCGGCACGACCCGATGCGGGTGCCGGGAGTGGTCTTCGCGTCCCGGTCGTTGCTGCCCGACGCCGGGGCGGACAAGTCGCTGGAGCAGGTCGCGAACGTCGCCACGCTGCCCGGCATCGTCGACGCCTCGTACGCCATGCCCGACGTGCACTGGGGCTACGGGTTCCCGATCGGCGGGGTGGCCGCCACCGACGTCGCGCACGGCGGCGTGGTCTCGCCCGGTGGGGTGGGCTTCGACATCTCCTGCGGGGTCCGGCTGCTCGCCGCCGACCTGGACCGCGACGGGCTGCGGCCCCGGCTCGACGCGCTGATGGACGGGCTGGGCGAGGCCACCCCGCGTGGGATGGGCAAGGGCGCGGTGTGGCACCTGTCCTCGCGCTCGGAACTCGACGCGGTGCTGCGCGGTGGCTCCCGGTACGCGGTCGAGCGCGGCTTCGGCGTCGAGCGGGACCTGCACCGCTGCGAGGACTACGGCGCCGTCGGCGACGCCAACCCGGCCGAGGTCAGCGAGCGGGCGATCGAGCGCGGCGCGCGCCAGGTCGGCAGCCTCGGCTCCGGCAACCACTTCCTCGAGGTGCAGGCCGTCGAGGAGGTGTACGACGACACCGTCGCCACCGCCTTCGGGCTGCGCCCCGGCCAGGTCTGCGTGATGATCCACTGCGGGTCGCGGGGGCTGGGCCACCAGATCTGCACCGACTACGTCCGCGCGATGGAGAAGGTGATGGCCCGGCACAACATCCACGTGCCGGACCGGCAGCTCGCCTGCGCCCCGGTCTCCTCCCACGAGGGCCGCGCCTACCTGGGGGCGATGGCCGCCGCCGCCAACTACGCGCGGGCGAACCGGCAACTGCTGGCCGACGCCGCCCGGAAGGTCTTCGCCCGGGTGACCGGCAGCCGCCTCGACCTGGTCTACGACATCTCGCACAACCTCGCGAAGATCGAGGACCACGACGTCGACGGCGAGCGGCGTGCGCTCTGCGTGCACCGCAAGGGCGCCACCCGCGCGCTGCCCCCGGGCCACGCCGACCTGCCCGACGACCTGCGCGACGTGGGACAGCCGGTGCTGATCCCCGGTTCGATGGGCACCGGCTCGTACGTGCTCACCGGCGTGCCGGGGGCGCCCGCGTTCGCCTCCACCTGCCACGGGGCCGGGCGGGTGCAGAGCCGCAAGCAGGCCGTGAAGGCCGAGCGCGGCCAGGACCCGCGTGGCCAGTTGGAGGCGCAGGACATCGCGGTGCGCGGCGCGTCCCGGCGTGGCCTGGCCGAGGAGATGCCGTCGGCGTACAAGGACGTCTCGGCGGTGGTGGCGGCGGCCGAGGGCGCCGGGCTGTGCCGGAAGGTGGCGCGACTGGTGCCGCTCGGCGTGGTGAAGGGCTGAGCCGGCGGCTCACACGTCGAGGGTCACCGCGCAGGACCAGCCCCCGCCGTCGCGGCCGAAGCGCAGCTCGTGCAGGGAGACGGCCTTCGGCACCGCGCCTACCAGCTCGACGGCGTCGGTGCCCGTCGTGCGCCAGCGCACCGTCAGGCCGCCGGCGCCGTCGTCGGCCACCTCGCTGTGCAGCGGCAGCTCGCCCTCCGTCTCCATCCGGAAGATCACCTCGTCGAGTACGCCCACCAGCAGGTCCTCGTCGTCGCCGGCCGGCGCACGGAACTCCCGCTCGCCGCCCGGCGGTGCCCCGGCGGGGTCGACGAACGTCCCGACCATCGCGGCGACCGCCTCGGCCACGCACTCCTCCCGGGTCGGCGCCCACGCCTCGATGCGGACGTCGGCGGTGTGCGGCACGCAGCGGTGCCCGCGCTCCGGTCGTCGTTCCATGCCCCGATCATCCGTCACCGGGCCGCCGCGCGCGGGCGGGTCCGCGCAGGCCGAGGCGGGCTTCGGTGCGGGCCGACACGGGCTCAGCGCAGGCCGAGGCGGGCGATGGGCTCGACGAGTTCGCGCTCCTCGTAGGCGAGGTGGGACAGCAGCGTGTCGCTGAGCAGGTCGACCGCCGCGCGGAGTTCGGCCATCCCGTCGGAGACGGAGACGAACGCGACGAGGGCGCGGTCGACCCGTTCCAGGACGTCGTGGATGGCGTGGTGCTCCTGCTCCAGCCGGTCGATCACCGGCGCGAGGCGGGGGTCGCCGGCGCGCAGGTGCGGGAAGATCCCCCGGTCCTCGAGGGTGTGGTGGGTGGTGACCACCCGGCAGTACGACTCGCAGTAGGTGCCCAGCGTCCACTTGTTCTGCCGGATCGTCATGGTGTTGATGTGCGAGCGGGCCGTGCCCGCGTCGAGCAGCCCGGTGCCCACCTGCTCGACGAGGTCGTGGAGGCGGGCGAGTTCGGCCCGCAGCCCGTCGTGCACGTCGACGAGGTGCTGCGCGCCGGCCTGGTCGTGCGGGGTGTAGGTGCGGGCGGGGTCCGGCGCGGGGCCCGTCGGCCGGGTGGTCTCGTCCCAGACCCGGATCGCGCTGCGGCGGACGCCGTCGTCGGGCGTCGGCACGACCGCGAAGGCTCCCGCCCCGGCGGGCGGGCGTTCGACCGGCGGCTCCGTCGGGGCGGTCACCGGCACCGGTCCCGGCGCGTCGGGCGCGGTGGCGGCGGTGCGCTCGGCGGCCACGAGGTCGCGTACGGCGGGAGCGACCTCGGCGGCGAAGCGCCGCAGGTCCTCGGGGTCGTCGCTGCCCAGGATGAAGGTGCTGATCCCGTCGCCGAGCGCGAGCTCGGCCAGTTCCTCCGCCCACTGCTCGGGCGGGCCCTGCAACGGGCCGCGGCCGACCGGGGTGAAGCGGCCGGTCACGTTGAGCAGCCGGCGGACGTCGCCAGGAGACCGGCCCGCCTCCCGGGCCGCCTCGTCGATGACGGCGTTGCCCTTCGCGAGGTCGCCGGGCTGGAGGTAGCCCAGCGACGGCAGCCACCCGTCGGCCCGGCGCCCGGTCAGGGCCAGCATGCGCGGCTTGTACGCGCCCAGCCAGATGCCCACGTCGTGGGCGGGCGCGGGGCCCGGCTTCGCGCCGACCACCCGGTGGAACTCGCCGGCGACGCGGACGCCGCCGCGCGCGTCGACGTCCCAGACCTGGCGGATGACCTCGATCGCCTCCGCCAGGGCCCGCACGCCCTGCCCGGGGGAGAGCCGACGCCCGCCCATGGCCTCGATGGCCTCCCAGAACGCGCCGGCGCCCAGGCCCAGCTCGATCCGGCCGCCGGAGAGCAGGTCGAGGCTCGCCACGCTGCGGGCCAGGACGGCCGGCGGGCGCAGCGGCAGGTTCGTCACGTTCGCGGCCAGCCGGACGCTGCGGGTCCGAGCCGCCACGAAGCTCATCAGCGTCCACGTGTCCAGGAACGCCGGCTGGTACGGGTGGTCCTGGAAGGTGACCAGGTCGAACCCGACCTGCTCGGCCAGCACGGCGAGGCCCACCACCCGGCCCGGGTCGGCGTTGCCGGGCGTCAGGAACGACCCGAAGGTCAACGGGTGCCCGTAGTCGCCCATGTCGGCCTCTCTCCCTGTCCCGCGGCTGCGCCGAGCCGCACGGCAGATGGTATGCCGGGCGCGGACGTCGGCCGCCCGCGACCGACGATCCCGAGGGGCGGGGCGAGGACCGGGCAGGGGCCCGGTGGCCCGGCGGAGGGCTGCCCCGCAGCAGGGCGTTGACGCCGGTAGATAGGCCCCCTAGGGTCCTTACGGACCGGACCGTTATGTGCCCTCCCCGAGCCGTGTGCTCGTCGCGCGACGGGTCGGTCCCGGAGTCCGGGGGAGGAAGCCAATCGCCCGGGTGCTCCCGCTGCAATTCCGGATCCGACCGTTACGGCTCGACCGCCGGCGCCTCCGGCGGTCGTGGGAAGAGGAGCAGGCGCTCATGACGAACCGCCGCACGTTGATCCGCTACGCCGCCGCCCTCGCGGTGGCACCGGCCGTCCCCGCCGCCTGGCCCGCGTCGCCCGCGTCGGCCGAGCCGGCCGCCGGGGTGACCGTCGACCTCTTCGGCATCCCGCTGCGCGACGTCCTGCTCATCGGCGGGACCGTCGCACCCGGCCCGGACGGCAGGCCGGTGCTCTGGTCCGCCGTCTCCGGTGAGCCGGCCCGGCTCGCCGCCATCGACCCGGCGACCGGCCGGACGGTCTCCGACCAGGAGCTCACCGGCGCACCCGGCTCGTACGCGGTGGCCGCCGCGCCCGACGGCACCGTCTACGTCGGCGCGTACAGCACCGGCGACCTGTACCGCCGCCGGCCCGGGCCGGACAAGCCCGTCGAGAACCTCGGCCGGCCGCTGCCCTCGGAGACGTACATCTGGCGGATCGCCGTGGACGACGCGGGCGTCGTGTACGGCGGCACCTTCCCCGGCGCCCGGGTCTTCGCCCACGACCCCGTCACCGGAACGACCCGGGACTACGGCCAGGTCCTCCCCGGCGCGCAGTACGTCCGCAGCCTCGCCGTCACCGCCGACAAGGTCTACGCCGGCACCCAGCCGGACGCACACCTCTTCGAGATCGACAAGGTCAGCGGCGAGATCCGGGAGCTGTCCCTGCCCGACGGGCTCGGCGCGGGCACCGGCCAGACGGTGTACGACCTGAACGCCCACGACGGGCGGGTGTACGCCCGGTTCGGCTCCGCCATCAACGGCCGGCTCGGCGTGTACGACACCACGCGGCGGCGGTGGACCGACCTGATCGACGACGTCGCCGGGCTGGACGTCTCCGCGCCCGGACCCGGCGGCCTGGTCTACCTCACCCGCGCCGGCCGGCTCACCGGCTACCACCCGGGCACCGGCACGTTCACCGACACCCCGCTGGTCTTCCCGGGTCGGGTGGTCAACAACCGGGGCATCGGCTGGGTCACCCTCGCCGACCGGGACTGGCCGGGCCGCACGCTCGTCGGGCTGCTCTGGCGGGGCGACATGTTCCGCTGGAACCCGGTCACCGGCCGCGCCGACGTGGTGCAGACGGACGTGCCCGGCGCGCCCATCCCGATCGCCGCGCTGCACGTCGGCGCCTCCGGCGCGGTCTGGGTCGGCGGCTACCTCAACGGCGGCCTCGCCCGCGTCGACCCCGACACCGGGGTGTCGACGTTCCAGCGCTTCGCCCAGGTGGAGAGCGTGCTGGAGACCGGCGGCCAGGTCTGGCTGGGGGCGTACCCGGACTCGCGGCTCTACCGGTACGACCCGGCGAAGCCGTGGAGCAGCCCCGAGTACTCGCCGGGCCTGCCGGGCAGCGCGGACAACCCGGTGAAGCTGCTCGACCTCAAGGCCGCCGACCAGGTGCGGGCGAGGGCGCTGACCGATGCCGGGGACAGCGTCGCCTACGGCACGATGCCCAACACCACCCTCGGCGGGGCGCTGGCCGTCGTGGACAAGGCCACCGGCGCGGCGCGCGTGCACCGGCCGGTGGTGACCGACCAGTCGATCGTCAGCCTCACCCACGTCAACGGCCTGATCGTCGGCGGCACCTCGATCTCCGGCGGGTACAGCGTGCCCCGGCCCACCCAGACCGAGGCGCGGCTCTTCGGCTGGGACGTCGCCACCGACAGCGAGGCGTTCCAGTTCGTCCCGGTGCCGGGCGCGACGGCGATCCCGGCCCTGGCGGTGGACCGCTCCGGCCTGCTCTGGGGGCTGGCCGGCGGTCAGCTCTTCACCGTCGACCTGGCCACCCGCTCGGTCACCCGGCGCATCCAGCTCGCCCCGGGCGTCGCCGACAGCCGCGGCCGGCTGGGCTACGACACCCCCCGCCACCTGCTGTACGCGCTGGTCGGCGGGCGGCTGCTGGTCCAGGTCGACCTGGCCACCGGCGCGACGCGGCAACTGCTGGACCAGCCGACGGAGTTCCTCGCCGTGCACCCCGACGGGCGGCTCTTCGTCGGGGCCGGCGAGCACCTGCACCGGGTCACCGTGACGGACTGACCCCGACGGGGACGGCGGGCCGGATCTCCTGCGATCGCCGGCCCGCCGTCCGTCGTGCCGGGGGCCTAGAGCTGGATGCGGACCAGGTTACGGCCGCGCAGCGCGTAGAGCGCCGAGCCGTCCGGGGCGGCGGTGAGCAGCGCCCCGCCGCCGTACCACTGCGCGTTCAGGCCGGTGACGAACGGGGTGACCGTCATCGTCTCCGGGTCGAGCTGCCACACGTCCCTGCCGTTGGTGCCGTAGATCGTCGCGCCGACCTGCACCAGGGTGCTCTGACCCGGGGCGACGGCGGCGGTCGACACGACCTGGCGGGTGCGCCGGTCGACGGCGAAGAGCACGCCGGTCTCGGTGAGGCCGATGACGCGGTCGCCGGTGGCCACGAGGTCGACGATCTGCTTCGCGCCGGGGACCGGGGTGATCTCCCAGGTCTTCGTCCGGCTGGCGAGGTCGAAGCCGGCGAGCCGGGCCTCGGTGGCGCGCGGGGTGGTGCCGAAGCCGCCGTTGACGCTGCTGCCGAGGAAGGCGGTGCCGTGCTTCACCGCCACCGACCGGATCGACTGGTCGGCGATGACGTCGCGGTGCACGTCCAGGGCCCCGGTGCGGGGATCGTAGAGGCTGACCGCGCCGCCGTACCGGCCGTAGTCCGGTTCGGTGCCGACGACCAGCAGTCTGTCGGCGGGGGACCAGGTGGCGTCGAGCGGCCGGGTCTGTTCCGCGCCGATCGCGGCGACCCGGCGCGGGTCGCCGTCGGGCGCCATCCGGAACAGGTACGCCAGCGTGTAGACCGACATCCAGATCTCGCCCGCGACGGGCGTCATGGCCTTGGCCTCGCCGGGCAGGAACCGCCGGGTGGAGGTGCCCGCCGCCAGGTCGTGCACCTGCACGCCGGCCTTGCCGGAGACGTACACCCGGGGGCCGTCGGTGGCGATCGCCATGGCCAGTTCCGGCGCCGGCGGCATGCCGGCCTGGGTGAGGTCGACGCCGGTCAGCTCGCCGGTGTTCAGGTCGTAGGTGACCACGGTGTTGGTGACGACGCCGCGCAACTGGTCGCCGGTGACGAAGATCCGGCCGAAGGAGGCGCCGTCGTAGGGCACGGCGAGGGTGCTGAGCTGCCCGGTGTCCCGGTCGTACTTGCGCAGTGTGCCGGAGGGGCGGGTGCCGAGGTAGACGTCGTTGCGCGCCGGGTCGACGGCGATGGCGGTGATGAAGCTGTCCGGCGTCTGCACCACCTCGTACCTCGACGGGTTCGCGGTGTCGATCAGCAGCATGGTGCCGGTGGGGGAGAGCGCCGCGGCGAGGAGGCCGTTCTCCAGGGCGAGGGTGCCGACGAAGGTGCGGTCGGCGAACTCGGGCGGCAGGAGTTCCCGCTTCGCGCCGGTGGCCCGGTCGATCGCGATCAGGTGGGCGTGCGCCCCGACGCCGGCGTAGATGGTCGTCGCGTCGACGGCGATGCTGCGCACGTACTGCTCGCCGGGTACCGCGACCCCGTAGTCGCGGGTGGCGCCGGTGGCGGGGTCGTAGGAGAAGACCCGCCCGCCGGGGTAGGTGCCGCCGTAGACGACGCCGTCGGGCGCGGTGTCCAGGGCCCAGATGTACCGGTCGGGGGAGACGTCGGCCACCTTGGTGACCCCGGTGCCGGTGGTGTCCACCCGGTACAGGTCGCCCGGCTCGTAGGTGCCGACGTACAGGTCGGTGCCGACCGAGGTGGTGGCCCAGGCGCCGCCGCCGGTCGGCAGCTCGTAGCGCTGGTCGACCGTCTGCGCGGCCAGGTCGTAGCCGCCCACCACGACCGGGTTCACGCCGCCGGTCGCGGTGTAGATCGTCCCGTCGATCAGCTCGGAGCCGTTGACCGAGGTGACCTCGGAGGCGGGCCCGAGGTCGGTGACGGCGCCGGGCGGGGGCGCCTCGGCGTGGGCGGGCCCCGCCGGGACCGCCAGAGTGGCGGCGGCCAGCAGCAGGGCCGCGGTGAGCGCGGTACGTCGCAACACGACCTCCAGAGTTCAGGTTTCGGTCCAGGCTCTAACCGTCACAGCCCACCACGCTGACCGCGCCGTGTCGAGCCCTCGGTGCGGACTCCGCACCGGTTGGGCGCAGGCATTCATCGGTAACTCTAGAGTTCCGGACGCCACCGTAATAGGGTGCCGGCATCGTCGAACGTGGAGGTCGCGCCGTGTCGCCGTTACGTCGTCCCCTTGTGCCCGCCGTCGCCCTGGCGCTCGCCGCCGCCCTGCTGCCCGCCGCCCCCGCCACGGCCGTGCCGGCCGCCCCCACGCCCGGCGCGGTCACCGACTTCGGGGTCCAGCAGACCGCCCTCACCGTCTTCGAGGGCCACTACGGCACCGGCGCCGCCGGCCGGCCCGTCGTCTACGGGGTCCAGATGGGCTCGCCCGGGGTGCTCAGCGTGGCCGACCCGGTGACCCGGGAACTGCTCGACACCGCCTACCTGCCCGACTCCTCCGGCGCCTGGGGCATCACCCAGGCCGGCGACGGCACCGTCTACGCGGGCAGCTACCCCAACGCCCACCTCTACTCGTACGACCCGGACACCCGGGCCACCGTCGACCTCGGCGCACCCGTGCCGGGGCAGACCGTCCTCTACGGCCTGCGCCCCGGCGCCGACGGCCGGGTCTACGGCGGCACCTACCCCGGGGCGCACGTCTTCTCCTACGCTCCGGGCGAGGGGTTCCGTGACCACGGCCGGATGTACCCCGGCGAGCAGTACGTGATCGACGTCGCGGTCGACGCCGCGCGGAACGTGCTGTGGGCGGCGGTCGGCACGGGTGGCCACCTGATCCGCCTCGACCTGACCACGGGGGAGAAGCGGGACATCTGGCCGGAGGCGCTGCGCGGCGACGCGAACCACCCGTACGACATCAACCTGGTCGGCGGGAAGCTCTTCGTCAAGCGCAGCAAGCTTCAGGCGCTCGTCCTCGACCCGGACACCGGCACCGTCCTGGCCGACGGCTTCACCATGGGCTCCCGGGGCACCTCGCCGCTCGCCCCCGACGGCCGGTCGGTCTACTTCACCTCCGGCACCGACCTCTGGCGCTACGACCTGCCGACCGACACCGCCGGGCCGGTGCGCGACGCCGCGGGCGCGCCGGTGCGCAGCGACGGGGCGGGCATCGGCTTCGGCTTCCTCGACGGCCAGCTCTACGCCGTCGTCGGCAACTACGCCGGGCAGGCGCTGCGGTACGACCCGGCGACCGGCGCCAGCGAGCGCTACCGGCTGCCGTTCCCGCCCCAGGCGCTGGACATCAACAACATCACCGCCGGCCCGGACGGCCGGATCTGGACGAACCTCTACATCAACGGCAACCTCGCCGTGCTCGACCCGGCCACCGGGGTGGTGACGAACGTGGGCCGGCTCGGGCAGGCCGACGGCTTCGGCTGGCACGACGGGAAGATGTACCAGGGCGTCTACCCGTACGGCGGGGTGCTCGTCTACGACCCGACCCAGCCGTACCGCCTCGGCACCAATCCGCGCGAGCTGTTCCGGCTGCAACCCGAGGGCCAGAACCGCCCGATCGCCTTCGCCTCGGCCGGCAGCCGGGTCTACGTCGGCAGCACGCCCGACTACGGCCTCTGGGGCGGCGCGCTGACCGTGTACGACACCGCGACCGGCGCCCGCACCACCCGCCGGGACATCGTCGCCGACCAGGGCGTGATCAGCCTGGCCGTGGTCGGCGACCGACTCTGGGCCGGCACGACGGTCAGCGGCGGCGGGGGCACCGTGCCGCGCGCCACGGAGGCGAAGCTGTTCACCGCCGACCTGGTGACCGGCGAGAAGACGGCCGAGTACACCCCGGTGCCGGGCGCCGACGCGATCACCTCGGTCGTCGCCGGGCCGGACGGCATGATCTGGGGCCTCGCCGACGGCGAGGTGTTCGTGCTCGACCCGGCGACCGGCGCGGTGACGCACCGCGTCGACGTGCCCGGCGGCTACTCCGGGGTGGCCGACGAACTGGTCGTCAGCGCCGCCGACGAGCACGTCTACGCCTCGCTCGACGGCTACCTGCTGAAGATCGACCCGCTGTCGAAGGCGGTGCGGGTGATCCGGGACGCGGAGACCTACCGGCTGACCCAGGACGGCCAGGGCAACCTGTGGTTCCGCAACGGGGTCAAGGCGCCCAACCGGGCGGTCCAGTACGGCTCGCACCTGCTGCGGTACGTGCCCGAGGCGGACGCCTGCCCGCGCTCCGACCTGCGCCGTCAGGTGTACGCGGGCGACGCGACCGCCGTGCCGAACCGGTACGCCGACGGCGGGTGCACGGTCAACGATCTGATCCGCGACGAGGCCGACTGGGGCAACCACGGCGCGTTCGTCGCGCACGTCGCCTCGGTCACCGACGGGCTCGTGGGATCCGGCGTGCTGGACGACGCCGAACAGGACGCCATCGTGGCGGCGGCCGCCGCCTCCTCCGTCGGCCGCTAGGCGGTCGGCGCGGCGTTTCCTGCGCGCCGTGGGCGAGGGCCCGGGCGGTGTACGCCATCCGGGCCCCGCCGAGCGCGCCGAGATCGTGGTGGACGTCCGCTCGGGCGAGCGGGTGACCCCGCGCAGCACCCCGCCCGACCTCGCCGCCGGCGCGCTGGCTGACCGGTTCGCCGGCGGCGCGGACCGCTTCGACGTGCTGCAACTGCGCGCCGCCGGCACCCTCGCGGCATCGCCGTCGGTGCCCGACACGCTGGTCCCGGTCGACCGGCTGGACCCGGCGTCCGCCGGCGAGACCCGGCGGTTCACCCTCACCGGCCGCAGCATCAACGGCCGCTCGATGAAGATGGACCGGATCGACTTCGTCGCCACGAAGGACGCCACCGAGGTCTGGGAGATGGTCAACCAGGACGGCACCCCGCACAACTTCCACGTGCACGACGTGCAGTTCCAGGTGCTGTCGGTCGGCGGTCAGGCCCCGCCGCCCGCGCTGGGCGGCTGGAAGGACACCGTCTACCTCGCGCCGCAGCGGCCCGTCCGGCTGGTCCTGCGCTTCACGACCACAGTGACCCGGACGTGCCGTACATGTTCCACTGCCACCTGCTCTACCACGAGGACGCCGGCATGATGGGCCAGTGCGTGGTGGTGGAACCGGGCCAGCGCGCCGGTACCCCACCCCGGCCCGGCACCCACGCCGGGCACGACTGAGTCTGTCGCACCCGCTCGTTACCCTGCCGGCATGATCATGGACGACGCGGACGCCACCACCGTACGGTTCCTCCGGATGATGCGGGCCACCCTGCGCGAGGAGAAGGCCGGCGAGGACACCCTGGGGCGCACGGTCGAGCTGGCCCGGGCCTGGGGCACGAGCGAGGCCGCCGACGCGCACCTGCGCGCGGCGCTGCGGCGGCTGCACGGCGAGTCCCCGGATCCCGACGACCCCCGGCAGGTGGCCGACGAGTGCGCCGGCCTCGACCCGGACGGCGTGCCCGACACGGCCACGGCAGCGAGGGGCCGGGCGATCGGCCGGTTCGCCGCGAACGCCCGGCGGCTGCGCGAGGGCGAGATCGGCCCCGCCGAGTTCGACCGGATCGTGGGGGAGGGCCGGCAGGGCTGACGGTCGCGGTCCGGCGGCGTACGGTCGGGCGGGTGCGGATCACCAAGTTCACCCACGCCTGCGTCCGGCTGGAACACGACGGCGGCGTGCTGGTCATCGACCCGGGCACGTGGAGCGAGCCGCGCGCCCTGGCCGGCGCGGACGCCGTGCTGGTCACCCACGAGCACACCGACCACGTCGACGTGCTCCGGCTGGCCGGCCTCGGCGTGCCGGTCTTCGCGCCGGAGGGCGCGGCGCTGCCCGGCCCGGTCCCGCTGCCCGTGACCCGGGTGGCCGCCGGGCAGCGGTTCACCGCCGCCGGCCTCACCGTGACCGCGCTCGGCGGCCGGCACGCCACCATCCACGGCGGTCAGCCCGACTGCGCCAACCTGGGCTACCTCGTCGGCGACGACGTCTACCACCCGGGCGACTCGCTGCACCCGCCGGGCCGGCCCGTCCGGACCCTGCTCGTCCCGGCGCAGGCGTCCTGGCTGAAGCTGACCGAGGCGATCGACTTCGCCCGGGCCGCCGGGGCGGAGCGGGTGTTCCCGATCCACGACGCCCAGCTCAACGACCGGGGGCTGGCCAGCGTGAACGGCTGGTTCGCCGAGACCGTGCCCGGCTACCGCCACCTGGCACCGGGGGAGTCCGCCTGAGCGGCCGTCTCCTCGCCCGCCTGCTGTCCTCGGCCCGGGAGCGGGCGCCCCGGCCGGTGGTCGGCCGGATCGCTCCGGTGCCCCCGTGCCGTCCACCGGCCGGTTGCTATACGGTCGCCGGGTGAGGATCGAAGAGCACTGGTGGAACGGCGACACGTCCCAGCGTGGGCGCCGCGACGTGTACATCCGCACGGACGGGCAGCGCTGGGACGTGCAGGTGCAGATCGGCGGGGCCTCCGGCCGGTCCCGGGTGCAGGAATGCCCGGGCCGGGCATCGGCGGTCATTCTCGCCGGCGCCTGGCGGGGCAACCATCCCGCCTGGCGTGAGGTGTCCGCCTGACGGCGCCGACCCGGTCGGTGCACGGCGCCGAGGCCGAGGCCGACGTCGGCGAGGGTCGACCCGTGGTGACGCCACCGGGTCATGGTGGGCGTTGACCCGCCCACTCCCGCCGGCGGCTGGTTACGCTCGGGTCGTCGTCGAGGTCGGGGGAGCAGCATGAGCAGCCAGACGGTCCCCACGGTGATGCCGGCGGCGTTCTTCGGGCACGGCAGCCCGATGAACGCCCTGGAGCTGAACCGGTACACGTCCGCATGGCGCGCCTTCGGCCGGTCGGTGCCGCGACCCCGCGCGATCCTGGTGGTGTCGGCCCACTGGTACATCGGCGCCACCGCCGTCACGGCGATGCCGCGACCGAAGACGATCCACGACTTCTACGGCTTCCCGCAGGAGCTGTTCGACGTCCGCTACCCGGCGCCGGGCCTGCCGGAGCTGGCCGAGGAGATCAGCGACGTCGTCCACCCCACCTGGGTAGGCGCGGACGTCGACTCCTGGGGCATCGACCACGGCACCTGGTCGGTGCTCACCCACGCCTTTCCCGACGCCGACATCCCCGTCGTCCAGTTGAGCATCAACGCGTTCAAGGATCTGGACTACCACCTGGATCTGGGTGCGAGGTTGGCGCCGCTGCGCGAGCGCGGCGTGCTCGTCGTGGCCAGCGGCAACGTGGTGCACAACCTCGGCGGGGTGGATCCGCGAATGGTCGACGAGGGCTTCGACTGGGCGCACCGGTTCGACGAGGCGGCCAGGGAGGTCATGCTCGGCGAGCCGACGGAGGCGCCCGCGCTCGACGCCCACCGCGACTTCGGCCTGGCCGTGCCGACGCCGGACCACTTCATTCCGCTGCTCTACCTGGCCGGCCTGGCCGGGGCCGCCGGCAACGGCTCGGAGGTGCTGGTGGACGGGTACGCGTACGGATCGTTGTCGATGACCGCGTACACCGTCGGGCTGTCCTGCCGGGGGCCGGGCCCGGCGGCCGGCGCGCCGCTGCTCCCGGCCGACGTGCCTCCCGACTCCTCGAACATCTGACCACCCGGCCTCAGCCGGTCGGGTCCTCCCTCAGGACTCGGCGCGGGCCAGCAGCAGCCCGAGCGCCACGAACGAGCCGGCGAAGCCCCGGCGCAGCCAGCGGGTCACCGCCGGCCGGGCCAGCACCCGGTCGCGCACGGCGCCGGCGAGCACCCCGTACACGCCGAACACCACGAAGGTGAGCAGCATGAACACCGCCCCCAGCCCCAGCATCCGGGCCACCTGGTCCGGCTCGTCAGGTCGGACGAACTGCGGCAGGAACGCGACGAAGAAGATGGTCAACTTCGGGTTGAGCAGGTTCGACAGCACCGCCACCCCCGACCACCCGGGCGGGCGACGGCGCGGGCTCCGCCGCCGAGACCGTGAACCCGCTGCGGTCCCGCCACGTCGCCCAGGCCAGGTAGAGGAGATAGGCCACCCCGACGTACTTGAGCACCTGGAACGCCGCGGCGCTGGAGTGCAGCAGCGCGGCCAGGCCGGTGACCGCCGCCGCGAGGTGCGGGGCGACGCCCAGGGTGCAACCGGCGGCGGCGAGCAGTCCCGCGCGACCGCCGCGGGTCAGCCCGGCGGCGAGTGTGTAGAGCGCCCCGGTGCCGGGGGTGGCGACCACCACGAGTGAGGTGAGCAGGAACGCGACGGTCATCGTCGTCCTTTCCGAGCAGTGGGCGGGGTGGCGGCTGCCTTCACTCTGCTGCCAGGATGGTCCGATGAGCAGGGCCAAACCACGCCTGCCCGAGGAGTCCATAACCGCCGGGTCGGACTTCCTGCACCTCGACATCGCCGCCGCGCCGCCCGGCCGTCGCGCCGACTGGCTCGCCGAGCAGCTCCGGCGGGCCATCGCCGACGGGCGCCTCCCCGTCGGCGGTCGACTTCCCGCCACCCGGGTGCTCGCCGCCGACCTCGGCGTCTCGCGGGGTGTCGTCGTGGAGGCGTACCAGCGGATGGTGGAGGACGGCCACGTCGCCGGGCGCGGGCGGGCCGGCACCGTGGTCGTCGCCGCCCCGGCCGCCCCACCCGCTCCGCCGACCCCGGCCGCCGCGCCGACCCCGGCCACCCTCTTCCCGCCGGCCCCGGGCACCGACATCTTCGACGCCGTACGCACGGCGCCCGCGCGGATCGACCTGACGCCCGGCGTACCCGATCTGGCGGCGTTTCCGCGGGCGGACTGGCTGCGCGCCGAACGGGCCGTGCTGCGGCATTTGGCGGCGTCGGACTTCGGCTACGGCGACCCACGCGGCGCACCAGCACTGCGGCGGGCCGTCGCCGTCTGGCTCGCCCGCAGCCGGGGCATCGCCGTCGACCCCGCCGAGGTGATCGTCACGACGGGCGTCTCCCAGGCGCTGGGGCTGCTCGCCCAGGCGCTGCGCCCCGACGGGATCGACACTGTCGCCGTCGAGGACCCGGGCTCGCTCGGCGTGCGGCAACACCTGAACAACTGGCGGGTCGCCACCCCGCCGGTCGCGGTCGACGCCGCCGGACTGCGGGTCGACGAGCTGGCCGCCAGCGGCGCTCCGGCGGTGATGCTCACCCCGGCCCACCAGTTCCCGACCGGCGTGGTGCTCGGCGGCGACCGCCGCCGCCAGCTCGCGGCGTGGGCCCGGGCCGGCGGCCTGGTCGTCGAGGACGACTACGACGCCGAGCACCGCTACGACCGGCCGCCGGTGCCCGCCCTGCGCGCCGTGCTGCCCGGCCACGTCTGCTACGCCGGCAGTGTGTCGAAGCTGCTCGCGCCCGCCCTGCGGATCGGCTGGCTGCTGGTGCCGCCACGCCACCGGGACGCGGTGGTCGACGCCAAGCGCAACGCCGACCTGGGCAACGCGGTGCTGCCGCAACTGGTGCTGGCCGAGCTGATGACCTCGGGTGCGCTGGAGCGGCAGCTGCGGCTGCTGCGTCGACGGCATGTCCGGCGGCGCGACGCGATGGTGGCAGCCGTCGCGCGGCACCTGCCGGGCGCGACGGTGCACGGGGCGGCGGCCGGGCTGCACCTGACGGTCACGCTGCCCGGCGCGGTGGCCGACACGGAGGTGGCGTCGGCCGCGTTGGAGCGTGGGGTGAAGGTGCAGCCGCTGTCGTGGCACTGCCAGCGTCCCCATCCGCCGGGGCTGGTCCTCGGGTACGCGGCCAACACGGCCTCGGCCATCGAGGAGGGCGTCGGGGTGATCGCCGCGGCCCTGGGGGCCGGCCGGAACTGACCGACACCGGAAGCGAGCGGACGCGCCCGGCAGGGCGGCCGCCCGTCGACCGGTGACGACCCGTCGTGTGCGGACCCGCCGCCGTGGGCCTGACCCGGGTGGCCGCAGGGAGTTTGTCCGGTGTAGGCACGGGGACACGTCCCTGCCACCGCCACGCGCGAGGGAGGAGTTGGTGTGCGGTTCCCCAACCGGCCTCGACGCCGTTTCCGGCCCACCCGGGTCATGACGTCGCCGTGTCCGCCCGACGGGTGACGGGAGTGCGGCGTTTCCGCTCGGTGACCGAGCAGTCCCGGGTCGCCACGGAGGAACTCTTCCTCGACGTGGTGTTCGTCTTCGCGTTCATCCAGGTGACCACCCTGATGACGGCGGAGGCGGGCGAGCTCGGAGTGCTGCACGGCCTGCTCGTTCTCACCATCCTGTGGTGGTCCTGGTCGCTGTTCGCCTGGCTCGGCAACCGGGCCCAGGCGAGCTACGGCATGTCTCGGCTGGTGATCCTCTCCGTCACACCGATCATGTTCGTGCTGACGGTGACGATCAACGAGGCCTTCACCGACGTTCCCGGCGGCACGGACACGTCGCTGGCGTTCGTGGCCTGCTTCGCCGCCGTGCGGGTGCTCTACCTGGCGCTGCGGATCTACGCGACCCCCGGGCTGCGCCGCGTCGACCTCGCCGCGCTCACCGTGCCGATGGTCGTCGCGGTCACCCTGCTGCTGGCTGCGGCGCTGCTTCCCCGATCGACCCTCGGCGCCGACCAGGCAAGGGCCGGGCAGGTCGTCCTCTGGCTGCTGGCGGTCATCGTCGACTACGGGGCAGGACAGGCGCTCCGGGTCCCCGAACGCCAGATCTTCTCCGCCCGGCACTGGGCCGAGCGGCACAACCTGATCATGATCGTGGCGCTCGGCGAGGTGCTGGTGTCGGTCGGCATCGCCGGCGGCAGCGTACCGGGCTCACCGGGTCTGCTCACCGCCTCCGCGCTCGCCGTGGTGGTCGCCGGCGCCCTCGAATGGATCTACTTCGACCTGTCCGCCCTCATCGGCGAACGTGCGCTGCGGGACGCGGACCAGGCCCGTCGGGTGGTCCTCGCCAGAGACGGCTACACCTTCCTGCACCTGCCGATGGTCGCCGGGATCATCCTGCTCGCGCTCGGGCTGAAGCACGTGCCGTCGCTGGTCGGCGACGCCCACGCCTACCGGCGGGGCGACCCTCTCGACAGCCTGGGTCTCTACGCCATGTACGGCGGGGTGGCGCTGTTCATGCTCGCGCACGCCGCGTTCCAGTGGCGACTGAGCCGCGCCGTCCGTACCCTCGTGTGGCCGCGGGTCTTCGCGGCGATCCTGCTGGTGGCGCTGATCCCGGTCGTCGCCCGCCGGTCGGCACTCGCGGCGCTGGCGTGGCTGAGCGTGATCTGCGTCGTCACGGCGGTGATCGAGTTCTTCCTGTCCCGCCGCGAGCGGCGGCGGCTCCGCGCGGCGCTGTCGGAGGAAGAGGAGTGCCCGACGCAGTGAGCCCGACCGTGTGGGGGAGCGCGGTGGGTGTCTCCGTGCCGCTTCGGAAGGTCATCGTCGCCGCCCAGGTTGGCGATCATCCGGCGCAGGACGTCCAGGGCCGCGACGTACTCGTGGTCGGGCGGTACCGGTGCCCGACGTCGTGCGTCATCCTGACGGCATGGCCGACGCGAACGCCCCGGAACCGCTCACGCTGCACGTGTACTGCCGGCTCACGGTCGCCGTGACCGACCCGCGAGTGCTCACCGAACACGCGGTGGCCGAGCTGCGGGCGGCGGACATCGACTGGTCGGCGGAGGAGGACGACCTCGACGCGGCCGTGGCGGAGCTGCGTGCCGACGTCGCGGTGTCGCTGGCGTCGGTGGTGGACATCGGCCGGCTGGTCGACGGGCTGCCGGGCGTGGCGGCCAGGGGCGGACTGTGCTGGGCCGAGCCCGGAGCACCTCGGGAACCGAACTGGCCCCGAACGGGTTGTCGATGACGTAGCGCGACCGGCCGTCGTCGCCGGGCCGACCGAGTTCGGTGGGGGTGCCGTCGTGCCGCGTCGGGGTGGGAGGTGCGGGTGCGAGCTGTGGACGGCCGACACCCCGGCGCCGCCCGAGGTGTCGACTCCGCTCATGTCCGATGTGGTCGGTGTCACGCTAGCGTCTGCGCACGCCGACACCACCGCCACCGCTCCCGGACAGGAGAGCGCCATGACCACACCGCTCAAGGCCGCCGCCGCCCTCGTCACCGCGCTGCTGCTCGTCCTCACCGCGGCGGCCCCCGCCCAGGCCGCCACCCCGTACACCAAGACGCCCGTCTCCGGGTCGCTGCGCGCCTACAACGTCTCCGGCGTGTACGTCGCCGGCGTCTCCTCCGGTGGCTACATGGCCACCCAGCTCCACGTCGCCTACTCGTCGCGGATCCGGGGCGCGGCGGTCTTCGCCGCCGGGCCGTACTACTGCGCGCAGAACAACGTCGTCCAGGCGCTCAACGGCTGCGGCGACAACCTGTACCCGACGAACGTGACCGCCCTGCAGACCTACACCCGGACGTGGGCCACCTACGGCTGGGTCGACCCGGTCGGCAACCTCTCCGGCGATCCCGTGTACGTCTTCCACGGCAACAACGACGGCGTCGTCAAGAAGTCCGTCACCGACGACCTGGTCCGCTACTACCAGCACTTCGGCGCCGGCGTGCAGTACGACAGCGGCTCGCCGGCCGGCCACGCCTGGGTCACCCCGTATGGGACGCTGGGGTGCACCGCCACCGCCTCGCCCTTCCTCAACGACTGCGGCACCGACCCGCAGAACGCTCTGCTGCGCAAGCTGCTCGGCAGCGTGCAGGCGCCGAACACGGGCCCGCTCGGCGGCACGCTCATCCGGTTCAGCCAGAACACCCACGCGGTCAACGGTTGGGCCAACGGCCTGAGCATGGACGCCAACGGGTTCGCCTACGTCCCGGCGTCCTGCGCCGCCGGGCAGTCGTGCCGGCTGCTGGTCGCCCTGCACGGCTGCCTCCAGGGCTACGGCGCGGTCGGCACCGCCTTCGTCGACCGGGCGAACCTCAACCAGTACGCCGACACCAACAACCTGATCGTGCTCTACCCGCAGGCGCGGGCCACCGCCGGCACCAACCCGAACGGGTGCTGGGACTGGTGGGGCTACCTCGGCGCGACCAACTATCCGATCAAGGGCGGCGCCCAGGTGGAGACCATCATGAACATGGTCCGCCGGCTGGACGGCTGAGCCGCCCCTCACACGCCTGAGCGGGAGCCTCGCACCGGGCTCCCGCTCAGGCCGGCTCGTCGGCGGGCGCGTCGCTGCCCACCAGGCGCGCGTCCGCCGCGGCCTGACCGTCGGCGTCCCGCGCCTCTTCGCACACCGTGGCGGCGTCCACCCAGTGCCGCCGCGCCTCGGCGGCGTCGCCGAGGGCCGCCGCCGCGTCGCCCAGGTGCAGCAGCGTCCGCCCCAGCCCCGCCGTCGGCCGCCCGTCGCGTAGCCGCCGGCTCTCCGCCAGCAGCTCGTACGCCTGCCGCGCCTGGCCGGGCGCGGAGGCCAGCAGCGCCGCTCCCGCGTTGAGCAGCGCGGCGGCCCGGTTGGTCGGGTCGGCCACGGACTCGTACTCGCGCAGCGCCGCCCGCCACGACTGCGCCGCGTCGAGGTGCTCGCCGAGCCCGGCGTGCACGAGCACCAGGTTGGTCAGCGCCGCCGCGTAGCCCCGGGCGTCGTCGAGCGCGCGGAAGGCGTTCGCCGCCCGCACCAGGTGGTGGTGCGCGGTCTCCAGCTCGCCCCGCGCCAGCCGGGCGGCACCCATCCCGAGGTCGGTCAGGGCGTGCCCGGCCCGGTCCGCGCCGGAGCGGTGCCGCCGGGACAGCTCCAGGTGCTCCACGGCGTCGTCGAGCTGCCCCAGGTCCAGCAGCACCAGGCCGAGGTTCATCCGCGCCTGCGCGGTGCCGCGCCGGCCCCGCTCCGCCACCGCCAGGCTGAGCGCCGTCGCCGCTCCCTGCGGGTCGCCCCGGCGACGGCGCAGCACCCCCAGCTCGTTGTGGGCCCAGCCGGCGATCTCCGGCCGGTCGTCGGCGGTGGGCGTGGCCAGCACCGTGCGGCACACCTCCTCCCACTCGCCGAGCCGCTCCGCGTGGGCGAGCCATCCGCACAGCGCCACCGCCAGCCGGAACCACCAGCGGCGTACCCGCCGCGGCAGCGTCTCCGCCGCGCCCGCCGGCACCTTCACCACCGCCAGCAGCAGCTCCTGGTGCAGGTCGAACCAGCCGTACGGGTCGTCGTCCAGGGCCAGCGTCGGCTCCCGGTCCGGCGAGCCGGCCACCGCGAGGCTCGCGGCGTGCCGCTCGGCGCGGCGGGCCAGGTGCCGGGTGAGCCGGGCCTGCGCGGCCACCCGCCGCCGCGCCGGCTCCGCGTCGCGCAGGTGCATCCGGGCGTACGGGGCCAGCAGCGGGCGCACCTCGTAGCGGTCGCCGGGCGCGCCGGTCACGAACCCGCCGGCGGCCAGCTCGTGCAGCAGCGCGGCCACCCGGTCCGGGCGGCGGCCGGCGAGCGCCGCGATCGTCGGCCGGTCCAGCGGCACCGGGCTGAGCGACATCAGCCGCCACAACCGCCGCGCCTCGCCGCCCAGCGCGTGGTACGCGGTGTCCCGCCCGGTCACCAGCAGGGTCGCCGGGGACGCGGCGACGTGCTGGTGCGGGGGCGTGTCGACGGCGCGGCGCAGCGCGTCGAGCACGTCGGCGTGCCGCCAGCCGTGCTGCGCCGTACGCCGACCCAGCTCCGCCACCGTGCGGGGCTGCCGGCCGCACAGCTCGACGAGGGCGCGTACGGCCGGGTCGGTGCGCGGATCCGGGCGGTGCGGCCGGGCGACGGGCGCGGCGGCGCCCGCGGCGGCGAAGAGCTCGACCGCGTCGTCGGCGTCCGGCTCGGCGAGGCCGTGCGCCACCACCCCCTCGAGGGCGTCGAGCGCGGGCGTGCCGACCAGCAGCAGTCGGCAGGCCCGCGCGGTCGGCGGCAGCAGCGGCCGGACCTGGCCGGGGTCGTCCACGTTGTCCAGCACGACCAGGATCTGTCGGCCGTCGAGCTGCCCGCTCACCTCGTCGGCGGCGTCGGCGAGGTCGTCGGCGTGGCCCGACGCCGGCGGCCGGGTGCCCAGGATCCGGGCCAGCGCGGTGAGCACCTGCCGCGGGCCGTGCGGCCGGCCGCCCCGCCGCAGGTCCAGGTAGTACTGGCCGTCGGGGAAGTCGTCCCGGCACAGGTTGGCGGCCTGGATCGCGCAGGACGAGGTGCCCACGGCCCGCCGGCCGACCACCGCGACCGCGTGCTCCTTCGTCAGCAGGTCGATGATCGCGTCGACGTGCCCGGCCCGCCCGGTGAACCCTGCCGGCCAGGGCAGGGTGGGGGCGCCGACGGCGGGCGAGGGCTCGCCGTCGTCCTGCGTCGTGGCCTGCTGCCGCTGGCGCCGCCACTCCACGATCACGGCGGCGGCGAGGCCGAGCACGATCACCCCGGCGCTCGCGGAACCGAGCTGGGCGACCGACAGCTCGGAGAGCAGGTTGCCCGTGACGTTGCCGAGCACCGCGCTGACCGTCCCGCCGACCACGCCGCCGATCGCCAGCAGCAGGCTCAGCCGCCGCGGCCGGCGGGAGCGGCCGGCGGGGCCCTGCCCGCTCACCGGACGCCCCCGGCGACCAGGCCGGCGACGAGCTGGCGGCGGGCCAACACCACCAGCAGCACCGGCAGGATCGAAGCGATCACCGAGCCGGCGGCGAGCGCGCCGCTGTTGGCGACGAAGCCGCGGGTCTGGCCGGCGAGGAACAGCCCCAGCGGCACCGCGCCCGGGCCGCTGAACAGCAGGCCCACCACCAGGTCGTTCCACACCTGCACGAACTCCAGCACGGCGACGGCGACGACGGCCGGGCGGTTGTGCCGGGCGAGCAGCCGCAGCGTGCCCCACCAGTGCCGCCCGCCCACCCGGGCCGCCCGCACCTGCTCGGCGGGCAGGTCGGCGAAGGCGTTGCGCAGCACCAGCACGGCGAACGGCACGCCCAGCGCGACGTGCACCAGCGCCAGGCCGCGCGCCGTGCCCGAGGACAACGCCACCCCGAGCACCTCGTTGACGGGCCCCGCGATCACCTGCACCGGCACGATGCTGGCGGCCATCAGCAGCAGGCCCGTGCCCTGGGCGGCCGGCCCCGTCAGCCAGGCGAGGGGGTACGCGGCGAGCAGCGCGACGCCCAGCACCGCGGCGGTCACCACCGTCGCCAGCACCAGCGTGAAGCCCAGCGTGCGCCACAGCTCGACGCCGGTGAGCAGTTCCCGGTAGGAGGCGAGGCTCGGCGGTCTCGACCACCAGCCTTCACCCGCGGCGTCCACCGTGCCGTGCAGCGAGGTGGCGAGCAGCACCCCGAGCGGCACCAGCCAGGCGACCGCCGCGCCCGCGGCCAGCAGCCGGGTCGACCGGCGTGGTGCCGGCGCCGCCGGGTCGGGCCCGGCGGGCGCCGGGTCCCGGGGTGGAGGCCAGGCCTGCCGCACGAACAGCGCCGCGACCAGCACCCCGGCGGCCACCGCCACCAGCCAGACGACGCCGAGCGCGGCGCCCTCGCCGGTGGTGGCGCCGTTGGAGGTCTGCCAGACCCGCAGCGCCAGCACCGACGCCTCGTCGCGCACCGAGCCGGGCGCGAGCACCAGGATCAGGTCGAACGTGCGGGTGGTGCCGAGCGCCACCAGGGTGAAGACCACCGCGACCGTACGCAGCAGCAGCGGTCGCCACTGGGCGTCCCAGAGCACGTCGCGGCGGTTGCCGCCGTACGCGCGGACCGCGTCGGCGAGGCTCGACGGCACCGCGTCGAGGGCGGCCCGGAACACCAGCACGGCCAGCCCGACCCAGGCCCACACGAACGCCGACATCAGCGCCACCGTGACCAGGCCGGGGCCGAGCAGGTGCGGCGCGTCCGCCGCCGACCGGCCGGTCAGCTTCGCGGCGACCAGGGTGGCCAGCCCGCGCTCCGGGTCCGGGTCGTACACCAGCCGGAACGTGACCCCGGTGACCACCAGCGGCAGCGCGGTCGGCACCACCAGGATCAGCCGGACCAGCCCGCCCTCCTGCGAGCGGCGGGAGGCGGCGGCGAGCAGGTAGCCCAGGACGGTCACCACGGCCGGCACGACCAGCGCCCAGAGCACCGTGCGACCCACCACCGCGCCGGTGCCGGGCGCGGCCAGCGCGGTGCGGTAGTGCTCCGCGCCGACCCACCGGCCGTCGGTGGTGACGCTGGCGTGCAGCGTACGCAGCACCGGCCACGCCACCAGCCCGCCGAGCAGCAGCAGGGCGGGCAGCAGCAGCGTCGAGGTGGCCCCCGCCGCCGGGTAGGCCCGCCCGCGCCGGGGCGGCCCGACGTCGTCGAGGACCGCCGGCTCGCCCAGCACCCGGCTCATCGGCCCCTCCCCGCGGAGCGGGCCGCCGTGGCCAGTTGACCGGTGGCCCGCCGGACCGCCTCGCCGACGGCGACCCCGTCGGTGACGTCGGCGAAGAAGTCCTGCATGATCCGCCAGATGCCCACCCCGTCGGAGCCGGTGAACGGGCCGGGCAGCCGGTCGGAGAGGTCGAAGCGCACCACCTCGGCCGTGCGCAGCTCGGCGGCGAGGCGGCGGCGCACGGCGTCGCGGTAGTCCGCCAGCGGCACGGACACGTTGGGGGAGAGGTAGCCGCCGGCGCGCAGCCACGGCTCGAACGCCGTCCCGCCGCTGAGCCAGCGCACCAGCTCCGCGCCGCGGGCCGAGCCGGCGAAGGCCACCGCCGCGTCGCCGCCGACGATCAGCGGCTTGTCGGCCAGCCGGGCGCCGGGGAAGCGGAACGTCTCCGGCCGCTCCGGGCCCCGGCGGAACCGGCTGGCGACGTCGTCGACGAAGTCGGCCTCGAAGAGCATCGTGGCCCGCCGGTGGTACACCACCTGGATCACCGACTCCTCGTACTGGGTGAGCAGGGCGCGGCGCCCGCCGCCGGGGAACGCGCCGTCGATCCGCCACAGCTCGGCGAGCCGGTCCAGCGCGACCTGCACCGGCCGGGCCCGCCAGTCGGCCTCACCGTGGGCCAGCGCCTCGTAGAAGCCGGGCGGAGCCACGTCGGCGAGGACGTTCTCGAACCAGTCGGTGAGCACCCAGCCGTCGGCCGCGCCGACGGCCAGCGGGGCGGGGCCGTCGCCGGCCCGGGCGCGCGCGCCGAGCCGCCGGGTGAGGTTGACGAGCTGGTCCCACGTGCGTGGCGGCTCGGGGAGCATCGACGGGAAGTACCAGAACAGCGACTTGTGGGCCGCCTTCACCCAGACGCCGTAGCGCCGCCCGTCGGCGGAGAGCAGGTCGGCCATGCCGGGCGGGAGGGCGTAGCTGGCGGCCGGGGTGAGCTCGCGCAGCCAGCCGCGCCGGGCGTACTCCACGACCAGCCCCGACCTGGGCAGGATCGCCACGTCGGGGCTGGTGCCGGCGAGCTGGCGGGCGCGCAGGAACGCGTCGATGTCGTTGCCGGCGCTGATCACCTGCACGCCGGCGTCGTAGCCGGCCACCACCTCGCGGAACCGGGCCAGCTCCCCGCCGCTCCACACCACCGCGACCTGGACCGACGGCTCCGCCCGGGAGCAGCCGGCGACGGCGGTTGCGCCCGCCGCCGCGGCGGCCCGCAGCAGGGCACGGCGGCGCAGCCGCCCCGATGCGGTCACGCGACCACCTCGGCGGCGACCGGCACGTCGGCCAGCGCGCCCGGATCGCAGGTGCACACCAGCACGGCCGCCCCGGGGGTGTCCGGCGGCGACAGCCGCCCGACCAGGTCGGTGAGCCGCCCGACGCCGGCCGGCCCGGTCGGCAGGTCGATCACCAGCACCTCGGGCAGGCAGGCCACCGCCCGGGCCAGCGCCACCCGGAACCGTTGCGCCTCCGACAGCAGGTGTGGTCGCAGCTCCAGGGTCGGCGCCAGCTCCAGCCGGTCGACCACCGTCGCCGTCCAGTCGTCGGCGACCTCCCGGACCCGCTCCCGCCGGCGCTGGCCGTAGGCGATGTTGCGGCGCACGGTCAGGTGGGGCAGCAGCGCGCCGCCGGCCGGGACGTAGGCGATCCGGCGGCGCGGCGGCGGCATCCCGGTGACGTCCCGACCGCCGACCAGGACCTGACCGGCGACCGGCGCGGCCAGCCCGGCCACCACCCGGGCGACGGCGGTGCCGACCGGCGGGTCGGCCACCAGCGCGGCCGAGGCGCCCGCGGCGACGTGGAGGGTCACCGGCGCGGCGTCGGGCACGGCGACGAGTTCGCGCAGTCGTAACGTGGCCATCACCTCCGGTGACCCGGGCAGTCACCCCCAGGGTGGCACAAGCCGGCGCCCCGCGGTGCCCCGCCACCCTCCCCTGTGGAGTCACGGCGGGTTCAGGCCACCACCTCCGGCGGCACCGGCTCCAGCACGTCGAAGCGCAGCCCCAGGGACGGTGGGATGAGCAGCGGCTGCCGTCGCCGCTGGGTCCACAGCACCGGCCTGCCGTCGGTGGCCCGGGCCAGCATCGCCCGCCGCTCCACCCGTACGCCGTCGGCCGGCACCGCCGCCGGTTCCAACTGGTGGGTGGGGTGCGTCCCGCCGGCGGCCGGGTCGACCAGCAGGTCACTCTCCGCCTCGGGCAGCAGCACCGCCGCGGGCCCGGACAGGTCCACCCCGCGCCCCTGCACGTACCGGCGCCGGCCGGCGACCTCCTCCACCACGTACGGGTGCCAGTGCCGGGGCACCCTCGTCATCGGCCGGTACGCGAACCCGGGCCGGCCGGAGGCGTCCAGGTGGGCCGGGGGCTCGGCCGGGGCCTCCTCGTCGCCGAGCACCCCGCGCCCGCGCAGCCGCTGCTCCACCGCCCAGACCAGGTTGGCGTCCTCGTCGGTGCCGATCACCACCTCGTCGAGCACCGGGCCGACCAGCGGCGTGGCCGCCGTGGCCCAGACCACCAGGGAACGGCTGTCCAGCCCGTCGGTGGCGAAGAGGCTCCAGTCGGTGGGCGGCGTCACCGGCCAGTCCTCGCCGAACGAGTCGTGCACCACCACCTCGTCCAGGGTGACCACGTGCCCGGCCAGACCGGGCACCGCGAAGGCGAACCAGTCGTCGGAGTGGTTGACGATCAGGTCGATCAGCAGCAGCGTCGCCAGGTGGGATCGGTCCGGCGGGTAGCCGGCGACGTCCACCGCGGCGTCCTCGATCTGCCACCATCGGGGCAGCGGCGCGCCCGGATAGCGGACCCGCCGGGGCACGGTGGTCGCCGCGTCGACCGGCACGGGCGGGTCGGGCAGCGGGCGGTCGGCGTCCACCGCGTACCAGTCGAGGTCGCCGCCGTCGTGCCGGCGCAGCGCCAGGGTCACCCCGTCGGCGGTGAAGTCGGCGTCGTAGGCCAGCTCCGCCGGATCCCACAGGTCCACCGGCTCCGGCTCCGGCGGGCGCAGCCCGGCGAACCACGCCACGGGCAGGCCCAGCTCGCCGCGTCGCCGCCACAGCTCGCGGCCGTCCACGCCGGTGCCGTCCAGCACGTCGTACGGCACCGGTAGCGCCGCGAGCAGCAGGCCCGGGTCGGCCGGCAGGGGAGTCCCGGCCGCCCCGGCCGCCGCCGCGACCGCCCGGCCCGCCGCGATCCGCCGGCCGGGCGTCCACCAGTCACCCGGCTCGGACTCGACGATCGCCTCGGCGGGGGTGGTGCGCGGGTCCAGGTGTGGCTGCCCGCCCAGCGGGTCGACGGGAGTGAGCCGGGCCCGGTAGCTGACCCGCACCGGGGAGGACGCGTCCTCGCCCTGGTGCTCGCCGAGCTGCCACTGCCGGCCGAGCAGCCAGGCCGGGTCGGCGACCTCGGCGGCGAAGCCACGGGTCAGGTCCGACCCGGCCTGGTCCGCCTCCAACCGTCGTACCGTGTCGAAGACCAGTGCCATCGCCGGTTCACCTCCGGGTCGGGTCGAGCGGGACCCCCGTGGGTCCGTCGGCGGGCAGCAACCCCGCCGGCAGCAGCCCGCGCAGGCCGGGGGTGAGGTCGGCCGGCCGGGCGACCCGGGCCCGGGCCAGTTCGCGGACGTCGGCGAGGAGTTCCACCAGGGTCTCGGGGTCGAGTGGCCGCGACAGGTCCGGCGGCACGGCGAGCAGGATCGCCTGCGGTGCCCGGGCGGCCGGGGCGTCGAAGCCGAAGGTCGCCGCCGTGGCCTGCGCCGCCTCCGGGACCACCTCGGTGAACCGGTCGAGCACGGCCACCGCGACCGGCGCCCCCGGCGGCGTGGCGGTGAGGTCCAGCGTCGGGTCGGCGTACGCGACGACCAGCCGTCGCCCGTCGGGGCCGCCGCTCTGCCACGGGTCGCCGGGCTTGTTGCTCCAGCCGGTCAGGGCCGGCCCGGCGGCGGCGGGCGTGCCGTCGGCGAGCTGGTGCGCCTCCAGCCTGGCGAGCGGCTCCCGGACGGCGGCGCCGCGACGGTGGATCCGGCCGTGGTGAAGGGGTTCGGCGTCGCTCCCGTCCAGTGCTGGAGGACGGCGGTGCCGGTCTGCCGCCGCTCACCGTCC